>DAIRER010000454.1:0-2116 GCA_036795495.1 Pseudobdellovibrionaceae bacterium
GGGGATACAATTACCGGGATATTCCGGTGCAAGAAAAAGATGATGAAGGTTACCTTGGGACCAGTTGTAAATACGCGACCCGTCCGGCGAGTGATTGCGGAACAAGTCAGTCCACAATCGCGCTCAGGGTTGCGGATTGTGTGACCCAAAATCCAGCAACCTCCAGTTGGAATGGCTCCACTCAGTGCAATGGGGGTGAGGGTGTGTGGAAGCTGGTGTCACGGAGTGGGGCGAATAAAGAAGTCTGGCAAGATCAAAGAACCGGTCTTATTTGGAGCTCTACGGTCAGTACGAGTATCAACTGGTGCCAGGCCACGGGAAATACGCAAAATGCACCCGTAAGTTATTATCAGTCTTACAACAACGCAGTCGGTACTCCCATCACAGGAAATGGCACAATCGGGGGAATCAGTGGTGGAGCTTCATCTACGGCTGAAACGATTACGATTGCTTTTACCAGTGCAACGGCTTTCACTGTTTCGGGTGCCAATTGTGGGGGAGGGGCTATCACCTCTGGTGGACTCACTGTGGCGCCCGGTTCGTCAGTGACGTGGGGGCGCGCTGGCTATTGCCAATTCACAATTATCCAAGGGTCTTCAAATTTTGTAGCAAATGATAAATTTGAAATTAAAAGTACATTGGCGACGAGCTATAGTTGTGCGGCGGGAGCAGCGTCGGGATTGCAGCCGGCCAGTCCTGTGAGTTATTGTGCGGAGTCTGCGGGTCTTAATGCACCAGCTGGTGAGACTTGGTCTGCCGGGGGATATGTGGCCGCCAAAGGAGGGCTGGGTAAATTATCAACTCCTTTTGTTCGGTGGCGGGCACCAAGCATTAAGGACTACAAGGTTGCAGATGCCAATGGGATTCGTTTTGTGATGCCCGATATGGGCATTGCAGGTGTGAGCCGACCCACTCCTGATGGATCGACGGGCTCAACAGAACATGAGTGGACCTCCTCGGTAAACTCTTTTGAACGGAAGTCATCAATGTTCTTCATGAGTCCCACTGCCCCTATTCCCTTGATTGCACGGGCTCGCAACTTTGGAGCCCGGTGCGTGGGGCGCTAGGTGTGGTCAAGCAGGCCGCAGGGCTGCGTTCTTTAATTAGAAATTGCCTGTGCACATAAACCAAAAAGAGCGATGACTGGCAAGAAGAATAAAGTGAAATACAATGGATGATTCTAAAAAAGATTTTTGTCTTAAAAAAGATTTTGATTTAAATCGATCTTTTTAAATTGATAAGGTTGTACGTTTTTCAGTTTACCACTCACATTTGTTAAAATGCCTTCCTGTGTAGGTTGAGCCGCTGATTTAGATGGGGCGGCAGATGCCGTAGTGGGAGGGAGACAAGCCGATTTAAACGCTTCTCCCAGGCGCTTTAAAGATTCCATTTCTTGAGTGGGAACTTTAAAAACAGTGTTCAAATTGATTCCTGCAGGTCCCGAAGTTTGATGAAAAGATATCTCATCTTCATCTTTGGCCCAATCTGGCAATTGCTCTTCTGAAAAAACTAAATTTTCTTTATTCATTTTAGAGATAAGCTCAACTTCGGCTCGACTGAGCCCAAGCTCTTCCATAATTTTTTCAACAGATTCTCCATGATGAGCCATGCGAGCCGCACGCACATACTTAATAGTATTTCTTCTTTCAATGATTTCGTCATGAGGAATTTTATCCTGAAAAATTTTTGCAACTTCTAAACTTTTTTGTGTGCGTTGATTGATTTTTTGAACTTGCACTTCGGACTCATGAATAGAATGTTGAATTTCTTTAATCTTTGATTCTAAAATAGTCACTAGCTGTGAAACTTGGTGATCTGTACGATCGGAAAGGTCTTCAAGAATGGCTATTTTGCTCTGTAAAAGTTGAAGCCCTTTACTAAGTCTTTGATCTTCGGCCTGCGGTCGACTCCAGCGAATCCAAAATAAAAATAAAAAACCAAGCAAAACCACATCAATAAAAACTTGTAAAATAACCCAAAAATCCAAAGCGGCCTCCCTGCACACTTTCAGTTTACTCCACTTGATCCATAGTCTACAACCGACCTTGGTCCATTATTAGATCAATGCCGTTCACTTTTACCAACTCGTCGTTCTCCTCCTTCGGGCTCCCTGCGA
>DAIRER010000455.1:0-2109 GCA_036795495.1 Pseudobdellovibrionaceae bacterium
TGTTGATAATGGAAGTTTTTTATATGGTTTCATCAAAGGAGTCATCATTTTTTGGTTCGGTTCTATCATCTGCTATACATCGCAGATCCATTCATCCACGATGTTGTCCATTGGTACGGCGTATCAATGGACAACATCGTGGATGAATGGCAAATGTGGGGCTACTTTAGTGTTATTTCTGAATCTGATGTGATGATTAAGGGATCCTGAACTCGCTGACCATTCTTCAGGAACCATCGTGCCCCTACCGTAAATCTCACAGGTTCGATGGTTAGAACTTTGAATTCAAAGGCTTGAGGAAGGTCTTCAGCTTTGAGCATTCCAGAGCGACCTCCTACATATGCCAAAGTCTTTCCTTGCACGCCGAACTGCCAAATAAGGGCATTTGCATTGCGGGCTATGAAAGAAGTTGAAAAATACCAATTCTTTGACAAATTCACTGACTTCAAGCAAGTTCATCCAGTGTGTTTGATCGAAACGAATATTGAGGTCGAATGATGAAATACTTTACCTTTTATACCCTCCGAGTTATTTTTGTTTCCATTTTTATTTTCTGTACTTCGACTCAAGCAAGCCAACCTGATGCAGGATGTGTTAAGTGGTTTAAGGCTGGAAGGGTGAAGACGAATACTAATTCTTGCAAGCTCGATTGTGCAATTTTAATGGTAGATATGGGAACCTTCATGTGCCCAAATCAATGTGATAAACTCTGCAATGGTGAAGGCGATGCTTTTCGGCATTTCATATGGGCAGGTCTACTCACAAAGGAACTTGGAACTAACAAAGCAAAAGAATTTCTAAATGCTCACGAGGAGAATCCATTACAATCTGATTCCGAAAGCACTATGGATCAATTTAATAATGAAAAGGGTTCTTCATCTGCACAAACTCTCATCTCCGATAATAACTGGAGTATTGAAAATCTAGAAAAATCTGGACTCGATTCCTTGAAATCAAAAAGTCTCAAAGTTCTAAATCCTGGCTTAAAAATTCCCGAGGTGCCAAAATGAAATCATTTATTCTAACTATCAACTATTTGCTTTTTATGTTTCTTTCGATGTCATCATTTGCAGATACGTTCTTTCAATCCGACTTTATGAAGCCAACACAGGCCGAGCAAAAATGGGGTATCAAACCATTTGATAAAGATCTCTTTAGAACAGGGGACCATGCAAAGCGTGAATCCATGGCAGTGGACATCATCACTAAGAACCTATATGTCGGTAAACCAATGAAGTTGGTACGCCAGGAGCTGGGAGACCCAGACAGCTATTTTTTCAGTGATACCATCTATGCTTATAAAATCATGCCTTTCCCAGGAGAAAACAAGGAAATTTGGCATCTCATTTTTATACCAGACAAAAACTTGGAAAAAGTTAAAGAAGTGAAGATTCACAAGAAGTGCTGTTATAAGTTACCATTCTAAAGAGCCAAGAAAGGCACGCAGTTCCTTATCAACAATTAAAGGGGTTAGTTTGTGGAAATTTACAATGTTTGGGCTGCCGGAAGAAACTATAAAGAACATGCCGTCGAGATGAAAGCTCCCCTCCCCCAAAAACCTGTTTTTTTTCTGAAACCAGGTTCGGCGGTCACTCGGACACCAACAATTCAATTGCCATCATGGACTGAAGAGGTTCACCATGAATTAGAAATCGTGTTGCAATTCAACGAAACCCTTAGAATTCAGGCCTGGGGATTGGCCTTAGACCTTACGGAACGCAAAATTCAAGACCAACTCAAAGAAAAAAAACTGCCTTGGACCTTAAGTAAATGCTTTACAGGTTCTTGTCCCATTTCAAATCTACAACCTTTAAAAAGCCTTTCTGAACTTGAAAATATCGATTTTGAACTGAAGATAAATGATCAAATGCGCCAGAAGGGAAATACTTCGGACATGATCTTTTCTTTCACTGAACTGACCCAATATGCCACAGAGCACTTTCCGGTCAAACCCAATGACCTACTTCTCACAGGCACCCCTTCTGGGGTTGGAAAAATTCAAGCCAAAGACCACTTGAAAGCCTTTGTAAACGGAAAACTTTTTTTTGAATGGCTCGTCGCCTAAAGGACTTGTTATTTTTTTAACTTCAGGCGATGATCCCGCCCCAT
>DAIRER010000456.1:0-2108 GCA_036795495.1 Pseudobdellovibrionaceae bacterium
TGACGAACATTTAGACAATTCCTACGTCGAGTCTCATTTTAATACAAAATTATTTTTTTTTAAAAGCAGACTAAAGTTTCGTTAAAATTATGTCGATAGAGTACCTGCAGACAAGAAGGAGTGCTGGAGAATTTTGATGGATGATAAATACTACATATTCAAAAATAATAAAATCACAGGTCCTATGGACAGTGCTATTGTTTTGAAAATGATAGAAAATTTAGATCTTCAATGGCTGGATAAAGCTTCTTTAAAAGAGATTAAAGATTATCAAGTGCCTTCTTTGGGGCAGGCAAAACCCTTACTTTGTTTTCCAAATTTATCTAGATATTTAACTGAAAATTTAAAACCTGGATATGGTCGATCGACAGCAACAGCTCAGTCTTTGGGGCATTTTTTAGATCGACAATGGTTTATTTTTAGATCGAATATGCCTCTTGGTCCTTTTTCAAAATTAGAGCTTATTCAAATGTTGCAGGAAAAAGCATTAGATTCAGAAAGTTATATTTGGGCATATGGTTCAAATCAGTGGAAGAAAATATATGAATGGTCTGAGTTTTCTTCTGCCGAAATTGCAAATCTTCGCCAAAGTAATAACTCAGAAGTTCATCGTGTTTTTTATAAAAGAAAACACCCTAGAGCTCAATTTGGATGTTCACTGATTGTGAACGATGAGAAAAAAATGTTTCATGGTGCCGCCCTAGAAATTAGCGAAGGCGGCGTTGGAATTAAATTATCAAAATCAAATTTTAATGTTGGTCATCGTATCTTTTTACATTTTAAATCAGGTGAGGGAGTTCCCGCATTTAACGCCGTTGGCGAAATCGTTTCAAGACATCATCTTGGATTGAATGCTGACCTTGAAGCGCGCTATGGTGTTAAGTTCTTAAATGTTAGTAACCACGTTAAGGATTCCATCCGTACCTACACCGCAACACAGGTTTCATCTTGATTAAGATATAAGCTGAAGGCTTTTTCTTTTAAGATGAATTTATGGAGGAGGTTCTCATGGGGGCGAGGTTATTAAAAAGGTCAAGCTATGCCTTTTTGTTTTTATTTTTAAGTGCCTGTCAAAATGAAGTGGGCTTTGGGGTTTTGCCCCAAAGTGAAAAATTTAATCAAAAAATATCCTATAATAATAAAGTAGATTTTTTATGGATCATTGATAATTCTAGCTCAATGACAGACAAGCAAATTAAACTTTCCAATCAATTGCCTGCCACGATTGACGCTTTAAATGCTTTGAAACTCGATTATCATATGGCATTTATCACCACAGATGTTCGTGATAAAACCTTTCCATCAGATACGGAAGGTTCTGGGGGGAAATTTATCGGGGAGCCTAAGTTTTTAACACAAGATTCCAGCAATTTCCTTTCAGAGGTTCAAGCAAGAATAGTTCAAGGTTCTTTAGGATCAAATTTAGAGCGAGGATTACTTTCTTTAGAGCGGGTCTTTGCGGATAGTTATTTATCCAACGAAGGGCAAGGTTTTTTTCGAGAGGACGCTCTTTTAGTGATTAATGTCCTTTCTGATGAAGATGATAAAAGTAATAAAACAGCAGATTATTATTTGAATTTTTTAAATCAGATCAAGCCCCTTGGCGCTGGTCAGCCAGGTGGATGGCTTCTAAATTTTATAGGAGTTCTTGATATAAATGGAACATGTGCCTCTAATGGTTATCCGGACCCGGGATATATTTATATGGATTTGGCGAGCTGGAGTGGGGGAAGATCAGACAATATCTGTTCGGATAGCCTCGTGGGAGCCGTGAGTGGAATTCGTGAAAGAATTGAGCAGATTCTTACAGACTATCCCCTCGAAAGTGCACCTGATTTAACTACGCTTCGCGTGTATATTAATGACGGATTGGTGCCGCAAAGCTCAGTCAATGGATGGACCTATGAATCGAGCTTAAATGTGATTCGGTTTTATGGGACCTATGTGCCAGCAGCAGATTCAGATATTCGAGTGGATTACACTCCAAATGGAGCACGATAGAAATATTGGTAGAAATTTAAAATGAACGAACTGAATGCCTTTAAAAAATTTTTAGATCAAAATTTCAGATTTGTTCTTGGCTCTTTACTTCTAATTTTAGTTATTGT
>DAIRER010000457.1:0-2106 GCA_036795495.1 Pseudobdellovibrionaceae bacterium
CTTTTTTTAGTCCTTGGCGCGTCACTAGGTTTTGGGCCCTTTGTTCAATTTCAGTGCGTAATTTGATTCCCCCAAAAAGATCGCCTGGAAATAACTTTTCATGATCAATTGTAACAACAACTGCGGCATTGGCGAAAGGTCCATTGCGACTGTAATTGCTCATGCCATTGCAAACGACCCCATCATTTTCTGTCGAGCTAGAAAGAACATACCCACCGGGGCACATGCAAAAACTGTAAACGCCTGTGTTTGTTTTATGGTCGTGGTGAGTGAGTTTATAGGGAGCTGATTTGAGTTTTGGATGATCCGCGTACTCTCGATATTGAATTTGATTGATTAATTCCTGTGGATGCTCCACCCGAACACCCATCGCAAAGGATTTAGGCTCCATAAAAACATTTTGCTGATGAAGTGTTTCAAAGATGTCCATGGCCGAATGACCGGTGGCGAGAATCACATGTTCAGAGGGATATTTTTTAAGTTCTTGAGTTTTTAAATCCAGAGCTTCTATTCCCACAACTTGATTTTGAGAAAGTAATAACTTTTTAAATTGGGTTTCAAAGTGAATTTCGCAGCCATTGTCTAATAGAAATTTTCGAAAAGCAGGCAAAAGTCTTCGGATACGATCTGAACCCACATGGGGGTTTGAGAGCCATTGGATTTCTTCGGGCGCCCCCATTTGGACGAGGCGATGAAGGACGTAGGGAATGTAGGGAGATTTGATGCGGGTAATAAGTTTTCCGTCGGAATACATTCCGGCTCCACCTTCACCAAAGCAGACATTATTATGAGGATCCAATTCTCCATAGCGCCAATAGCGATTGATTTTTTTTAAACGTTCTTCGCAGGTGGAGCCTCTTTCAATTAAAATGGGCTTTATTCCACGTTCAACAAAACGAAGGGCGGCAAATAGTCCACAGGGTCCCGCGCCAATAATGAGGGGGCGCGTTTTTGGAGCAGAGATTTTTTCAAGTTCAAAGTTTTCTTGAGTGAGAGTTTCCCCAGAGGGATTGAGTTCCAAAGAATATTTAAAGTGAGGTTTCTTTCGGCCTCGAGCATCAATGCTTAAGTTTAAAATACGATAGGGGCCATGCTCTGGAAACATCCAAGCCAGCTTTTCTTCAAGGTTCTCATCCAGATCCAGATCGAGATGGACTTGATTCTTTTTTAAATTATCCATAGAATGCTCAAATTATGCATGGATTAATTATTAAAGCATTTATTTGGATTTTTAAAGTCCAATCGTATGAAGCTGAGAAAGATATTTCAGAATACCCAAATCTTCGTGAATTTTTTATTCGAAAGTTGAAAAGGGGGCTACGTCCCTTGGCTTCGGCTGAGATCATTCACCCTTGTGACTCTCGAATTCAAGAACATGGCGAAGTCATTGGGGGGACAACTCAACTCAAAGAGGCCACGCTACTTCAAGCAAAAGGCGTAAGTTATTCATTAAATGATTTTTCTCAAGACTCTGAGGCGGCTAAAAAATGGAATCAAGGGTACTTCGTTACGTATTATCTTCACCCTAGAGATTATCACTGGGCTCATTTTCCAATGGATGGAGTTGTTACTCGGATTAAAAAAATTCCCGGGCATTTATGGCCGGTCAATCAATGGGCTGTCAGTTGGATACCAAATCTGTATATTCAAAATGCGCGCGTCTTTATTGAGCTCTCTACAGCGTACGGACCTGTTGGGATTTGTATGGTGGGGGCATTTAATGTTGGACGCATTTCTATTGAAGTGCAAGAGGGTCAAACGGTTAAAAAGGGAGATCCCTTAGGTTATTTTAATTTTGGTTCCACCGTGATCGTTCTTTATCCCTCAACTCTCTATAACAAATATAAAAATCAATTTTCATTTCCTGATCCTATTCGACTTGGAGAAACCCTGGTTACCCCCTCTTCTCAGGTGTAACGCATCTTAACTGGCTCGCTTTTACACTTTCGGCTCCAATTAAGATTTTAATAGTTATTTGTTCATTTATTCAGATCTTCGCCTTTGGTGTTGTCTTGTAAAAAGAACCCATCTCCTTGACTTCCTCTGAGTTCTTTCAGGTTTCTGCGCTCATCCTGAAGCGACAAGAGACTGTTCTTTCCACTTTTT
>DAIRER010000458.1:0-2104 GCA_036795495.1 Pseudobdellovibrionaceae bacterium
TCCTGGTTTACGATATGTATTACCTGCTGGCCCGGGGTCAGGCTGTCATGAACCTCACTGCCTGTTGCCCTCTGGCGGATATCGTCTATGAATTTTTTTACAACCTTGTAATTTACATCCGCTTCGAGCAGGGCCATTCGCACTTCCTTAAGCGCTTCCTGGATATTCTCCTCGCTTAATATGCCGTGGCCCCTTAATTTTTTAAATGTTTTATTTAATTTTTCAGATATTTGAATATATTTTTCTATCAAACCATTAAATAAATTTAATACTCCATTTACAACATCTTGTTCCATTTGATTTTTAAATTTAAAAAATTGTACCAGATTTTGACATTCATTCTTTTCTCTAGTGCAAGGTGTGAATTCAATGTGCAGGTTTTGTTCATTAAAATAAATTTGATTACCTACGTTCTTGTAACTTAAAGAAATGACAAATTGATCACCCACCCAATCAAATTCTTGACCGCCTTCTTCGATACAACGTAAGGCAATATTACCAAACATCTGGGGAGTAGAAGATAAAGGTTTTTTCCAAGAAACGTTCCAAAAAATGATAGATTTTTTTTTCGAAAAACCCTTTGTTGTATAAGGACAAAAAGACAATTTATTTATTTGCTCTGAAAGTTCAATATATTTTTCAGAATCAACCAAAGCCAATGTAGATGAAAAATTAGAATTATTTTTTGGAGTGACAAGCTGTACACCAATATTTAAAAACCGTGGGTCAATAGCTAAAAATTGAGATTCTATTTGTGAATATTTTGAGACTTTTGCTCCTAAATGATCTAATTCATTATGATTAACAAGGCCTTGATGATGACCTAGCTCATGGATGAGAATGGACAAGCTTTGGGATAGGTCAATACCTCGTACTGAGTAAAATGAACTATTGAGTAAACTTTTGTTTACATAAATTGTATCTCCTTGACTCAATCCTGTGACTGCTATTTTAACTTGTCCATCGATAATAAAAAAAGGTGAATGCTCTCTAAATTGAATCATTTTTGGGTTTTTTTCTTTTTCTTTAGGAATTGAAAAATAAATTTTTTCTAAGTATTGACGTTGTGTTGGATCAAGATCACAGTTCACATCCTTAAGACAAATATTGATATAATGTTCAATATTTTCGAAGGCCAATAAAAATATATTTTCAGAAAAACTAGCTCCATTACCCACCCAATCACCACCCATTTTTGATATAGCAAATGAGCAGTAGATAGAAATAAAAAATATCGATAGAGATTTCAAGTAGGACCTCCTTGATTTTTAATTTGTGTAACCGGATAAAACTGTACGTTTAAAAAATAAACCCTATCTGGTTGATCTGACTCAAGTACTGACAGAAGTTTTTTTCGAAATTCCTGAATCATTTTTTTGACTTCATTCACTTTAGCCTCAGATGTAATCGCGCTGTTCGACGGGAACAGTTTCAAGAATTGACTTTGCTTTTTCAAGATTTTGATAATGAAAACTCCTTATGGCACGCGAGGAAATATCCTGAGATGTCCCAAAGGGTTTTAAATTTCGATGCAAAACGCCATCTTGAATTTTAATAAAACCCAATCGACACAGCCGGTCCAGAACCTCAGATACTTGGGGAGAAGGTAATCCCAATCTCTCAGCAATAGTTTCTACCTGAACATCCTTTATCTTTGCTAAGTTTAAAACCGCCAAATGCAACCAATCAGAAATAAGCTGAAACTCATCTTCAAATAAAATAGCTTGTGTCGGGTCAGAAACAGTTTGTCTTTCCTCTAAAAAATTTTGAATTTGTAAAGGACTCCAACCTAGACGATCCGCTATAGATTTTAAATTCTTATTGGAGAGGTGGCGTTCTTCTTTAAGAACACCATGAAGAGCTGTTACGCTAAGATTTAAGTCTCGTGCAAACGCCCGTAAAGAATAACTGTTATTTTTTTTCTTTTTTTCTTTTTTTCTAAGAACCGTGCTTTTAAGTCTTTTCTGTAGTCTTTAATATCCATGAACTTATGTTCACTAGTAAATTTTTTAAAATCAAATCATTTCGGAACATTTTGTTCCGACTTCTGGCGGAATACAGCAACGATATAAAATAACTTTCCTTATGAATTCGAGGAGATCTG
>DAIRER010000459.1:0-2103 GCA_036795495.1 Pseudobdellovibrionaceae bacterium
CGGATACAAGAAATTGTATAGACTTCTGGAGGTCTCCAAACCGCTCTAAGCAATACTGGGCGTTTCTCTTATGCAATGAGATTGTGCGTTGGATTTGTGTGTGGCGCTCGCCATGCACTTGCAACGGCCATGGAGTCGCCAGATCCTTTTGGCCAGAAATTGTCCCTTGGAGACATAATTCGGCAGCAAATGCACCTGATGCGATCATAAAGGATACTAATAAAATTAAATACTTACTCATATTGCCTCCATTTTTTACTACACTTATAAAGTTAATTGCAATTTTAGGCCCAAATGAGAAGCAACTTTTAAGCGCCGCTGTAATTGTTTGGTACAGCTATTAGCGATAAAGAGCAATGGTTAGGTGTTTTTTAATAACTCAACCAAACTTCAACCAACGATATTAATAATAGCATAACTGATTGGTTTTACTCACGTATCAGCGTTCGAGAGTTTATTAAAAACTTCTCCGCCAATGTCTTACGGCGCAAGACATTGGAACTAGAATTTATAGTCGATGGCATTTGTTGCGTACACATTCATATCGAGGCCGCCTTTATCTGGAAAAAACTTAATTCTTTTTCCTTCGAATTTTAAACCAATTTTAATAGCGACTTGCTGAGACCCTTTGTTGTCCAGCTCCATTGCTGCTTCTACTCGGTGAAAACCAAGGAACTTGAATGCGGCCTTGAGGCCAAGCTTTCCTGCCTCGGTAGCGTACCCTCGACGGTAGAATTGGTTTTGAATGTGATAACCGATATTACCCCATCGTAGTTGTTTGTTGATCGTAAATAAATCAATTTGACCAATATATAAGCCATTCTTTTTATCGAAAACTCCGAAAATAAAATGAAGCTCGTCCTTTCCATGGGACCGCTGACGATTAAGCCTTTCTTTGTACTTTTGATAGTCCGACTTTTTAGAAGTCGGTATTGGCTCATCAAATTTATCAACTGTGGCGACCCTGTTTTTGTGGGATTTTTGCACGATTTTAAAGTCAGAAAACCAATAAGGACGAAGTTCCAGCCTTTTGCTGAGTAGATGTATTTTTTTGTAAGGCCGCTTGGTCATTTTTTGTCTAGGCATAAAAATTATCTATCATGTCCCAATACTACAGAGTACATTGGAATTCTACTATTGGAACTGTTGGTATGTTTCCAAGCCCTGTTTTTATCGAGGTTCTTGCTGCGCCATTCTCAATGACATGCTTAGGCAACATCTACAGCAACTTTCAACTTCAATCCAGCTTCATCCACTAAAGACTGCAAAGATAACTCCACAAAACGTTCTTCTGAGTGGCCAAGGGCTTTGGCAAATCTTGCGGCTCGTTCGGGGCTCACAGCTTTATTTCCTTTTTCAATATCATTGAGATGAGACCTGGAAATTTTAAGCTTTTTAGATAGTTCAGCTTGTGAAAGGTCATCGCCAAGACGAATAGACTCGATCAACTTACCAAGGGTAACTGGGCCGCCAGTGATTTTTTCAAGAAACTTTCGGGCATCACTTTTTTTAGTATTCATGTTTATCAATCCTTTCCACATTCACAAATTTTACAGCACTGCCAACAACTTGATAATAGGCTCGATATCCGCGACTTAATCGAATCGAACGAAAACCCTTTAACTCACCCTTTAGGGGTTCATCATGATAGCCAGGTGTTTTTCGTACCTCTTCTAATCCACGTGCCTCAACCTCTTCAACCCAGTTTTGAAAGCTCACGACAATATGAACTGGTAGCTTTTTGAGCTGTTTCTTAACAAGTGATGAAAGTTCTACAGTGTTGATCACAATTTAAAATGTACACCCGTGGGGTGTATAAAGCAAGGTCTTTTTTTGTAAAGGGGAGCGTATTCTTGGTCACAACATGGCCACGGGCGTAGTTAATTCTATGAAATGACAGACATGTCGGCGAATCCGCCATTCCACCATCGACTGAGTAGAACCAAGACTACAAGGGGATATTGAAGAGGAGCTGAGATAATATTACCTTTATTTTGCTTCAGCTTTTATTATTTGTTGTTTGCGGAGGAGCAAAGAATGAAAAAAATTATTTTCCCTTTATTAACATTTATGAAGATCTCTTTTCTGACTGCTTTTGTGAGT
>DAIRER010000460.1:0-2097 GCA_036795495.1 Pseudobdellovibrionaceae bacterium
CGATCACAGGTCTAATTGCTCGAATTGCCTTGGATGCAGAAAAAGGAAAAGCAAAACTCAATGATACCTCTCGGTTTTGGGATCAACGTCCTTGGACAAGGATTCTATCGACATGGACTGAGTTTAAAAACGTAAAAAAATATGTTGAACAAAACTTCAATGAAGCTATGGGCTTTACTCCGTACAAACCTCGCAAATACAAATCCACGGCATAAATTTTCAACCTAAATTCACAACATAAGTTTTTAGAATTCAAAATAACTTCCATATCAGTATTGTGATTTTTGAGCAGAGTTATGAAAGAGGTCTTGCCAAAGCCCTCCAAAAGCTAAAAATCTTCACAAACTCCAAAGATTCTTCAAAGATTTAGAATTGAAAATCAAAAACCCCCTTGAAATATCTTAGGAAAAATGCCTATAAATAAATCTATATTTTTATGCACATTCGGGAGCTAAGTGAATGGAATTTTATAACGAGGTATTTGAGGGAAAAGGCACTGTGAGGCCACATTATGCCGAAGTTTATGCTCACTGGGAAACTTTGTCTAAAACTCAAAAACGAACTCTTCACCTTGGCTCATCTAAACATTTATCTGGAGATTATGCACAAGATCCCTTACCTAGAATTCTAACAAATGATGAAGCTTTTTTACTGCGAACCGGTGTTGAACAAAGGGCACGAGCCATATTGGCCTTTCTTTCTGATTATTCGGGTAAAGGAAATCGTTGGCATAAAGTGATGCCTGCGTATATGATTAAGTCCATCATTACTCGCCATCACCGCCAAAATTTTTTGCGCGAACTTAACCCAGAGACAATTGCTTTTCCTTATGGGCCGGATGTGATTCGGGACCAATTCGGTGCTTGACGAGTTATTGAAGACAGTGGAGTATTTATTGGAGGCATGGGAGATTTACTACATAATCGCAAAACGATTTTTAAGTTAATACCCGAATTTCGTAAATCACTTCCAAAAATCTACAACCCCCATTTGTTTTTTAAGGAATTGGCTGAATATTATAAAATAAAAGCAGCAAGGAACGATGGAATTGCATTACTTTACCTCTCGGATTTTGAAGATGAGCCAGACCAAGAGACTCGTAGGCTAGCTCGGGAATTTTTGAAACTCGGAATTGAAGTAACAAATTATTCAAATCAACACAAAAAACTGGTCACTCAAAAAAATGATACATTTTTAACCACACCTGAAAAAAAACAAAAAGTGGGTGCTCTCATTTTACGTGCCCCACCTGAGGATCTTGAAATGCAAAGTTTGCGAATACTGTTAAAGCAATACCATAGTCGAAATTTAAAGAATATGAATTTTACGGATGCGTTTAACTATCTCGTCATTAAAAATAATATTAAAAATGGAACTCTATGGACCAATTTTTCTCCCGGCGTCCAATTTGTTAACGACAAAATATTTGGGCTTTACGTTGATTCTATGATTAAACAATTTTTACTCCAAGAACCTATCCTGAAAACGATCGCGGCAAAACCTTTTGCTATTAGGCATAATGATGGGACTTGGAAAATCGACCAAAAGCTTCTAAGTACTGTACGTCAAAACATGGATCAATTTGTAATAAAGGAAGTCGACATAGATGGAGGAGTTGGTGTTTGGATCGGGCCAAAAGAATCAAAATTAACGCTCGAAGAATTAATCCCAAAAGTTCGATCCAACCCTGAAAAATATATTGTTCAAGATTTTCAACACCTATCAGTTCTTGAAAATCGAATCGTCGATCTCAGAATTCATGCCCATGTAGATCATGAGAAAATTATTGTGAGCAATACACCATGGGGACGGGCCAACTGGCTCAAAGGCGATGGCAAAGTAAATATCAGTACAAATGGTTTCACTTCGCCAGTTGTAGTACTTGCAAATTAAGGCTCGTTCGGAGCTCATTAAAATGCGTCGCCGCCCGACTTTTCCCTGAACCCTGAATGATCAGTGCTTATGCTTATCTACATAATCCTTCAGTTGGCGTTCGGCGGCCGTGAAGGCATCTCGAATGGCAACGTTGATTTCTTCGTGAGAATGATTTTGCTCACGCTCGTGATCCACAATGATGTCTTTATTTCCAACATGCAT
>DAIRER010000028.1:0-10725 GCA_036795495.1 Pseudobdellovibrionaceae bacterium
TAACAAGAAATTGAGAGTTAACAGGTTTTGCCAATAATAAATCCAGCTCGCCCTTTCGGCTCATTTCAGAGATGCGATTTATATTTTCGTCAAATAAAAACATATTAAAAGCATCGACTAAAAAAAGAACTCCTAAAAAAACACGCATATGTTGAATTTCCCAGTCGCCTAATTTATCCATATGAAGATAAAGCACTTCAAAAGTGATAATTTGTCCAGCATACCAAACAACATCCATCAAAACACGAGATACAAAGTTGAGTCGAAACTCCATATCGGCAATCAGGCTTGTTTTTAAAAAGCTTAAAAAAATGTTGTTATATTTTTTAATTAGAATGGCCTTCATCATATGGATTTAAGCTCCCGTTCCCGAATATTTGCGCAGACCCATTCTCCAAAGCCAAGCACTAATGATGCCAAAGAACAGGAGAGCAACAGAAATCGAAATAAAGCCTTGATACATTTCAGGCAGTCCCACGCGGCCAGTAAGGAATCCCACGGGTAAAAAAGCGCCCGAACTAAAGGGTAAAGTTATAAGTATTCCCTTCCAGGGCTCTGGCATCAAGTCGAGAGGGATGATTTCCCCGGAGAGAAACCAGAGAGAAAGATTTTTAACGGCGGTCAGCGAATGAACGCGATTCCAAAAAAAGGCCAAAGTACTTACAGTAAAACTTAACGTGAAAATAAGAATCAGATAATAAAAAACCATCAAAAGAGCCAATGGAAGATTTTTAAAAATTAAAGGGAGATTAAAAGCCCAACAAATAAAGAGTGGAATTAAAAAAGAAAGAAAGGCCGTGATCATTTTATATCCCAACAATTGGCTGAGATAATATTCGAAAAAGGATGTGGGCCTCATTAAGATAGAATTTATAGACCCCGTTTCAATATCGTTGATCATTTTAAATTCATACATCCAGTTCATAGCAATACGAGCAAAAAAGGGGGCACACAGTGCATAGGCTAAGTATTGCTCTTTTGAAAAACCAGCTAAGGAATTTGTGGCCAAAGATCTAAAGACAGCGGTCCAAAGTAAAAGTTCAATTAATGTAGAGACAGTCGGTTGTAGAATGGCATCGACAAAATAATTAAATCGATATTCTAAATTACTGGCAATGGCCAGTTTAAAAGTTGCATAATTTCGAAAAAAAAAGGATCTCAAATTTTTCATCTTTTTTCCGACTGTAAAAACTTTCGGATGACGTCTTCAAAGTTAGTCTCTTCAATTTTTAAATTCAGAATTGTTCCTCTTTTTGAAATTTCTGTTACAAGGGGGCCTAGATCAGAAGGAGGCACTTCTAAAGTCTGTTCTATTCCAGAGGTGGAAAGCGTGTATTTTCCTAAAAGAAGAGGGCTTACGTTTTGGTCAAGATCTTCTGATTTTGAAAGTAAAAAAGAAAGCCGCTGAATTTGTTCAGATTTTTTTGTAAAGTCATCAACACTGCCGTTGTAAACAATTTGTCCTTGGCTGATCAGAAGCAATTGATCGGCCAATAAAGAAATATCATCCATATAGTGGCTGGTTAGAATGATTGTCGGTTTTTTATTTTTTACGTATTCAAACAAAAAATCTCGAATTGTAGATTGAGCCACAATATCTAACCCAATTGTAGGTTCATCTAAAAAAAGTACCTGAGGTTCATGCAATAAGGATCCAATGATTTCCATTTTCATTCGCTCGCCCAAACTTAATCGGCGCAATTGCGTTTTTAAAACATGAGTGCATTGCAGTCGCTCTGCAAGATCATAAATTCTTTTTTTGGCTTGAGTCTCATCCAATTCATAAATTTGAATCAGAAGATGAAAACTATCAAGAGGTGGGATGTCCCACCACAGTTGATTTTTCTGTCCTAGAAGGATGCTAATTTGTTTTAAAAAATCAGTTTTTCGCTCCCAGGGTGTGTAACCCAAAACCTGGGCCGTCCCCTCGGAGGGGTGGATAAGGCCCGAAAGCAATTTAAGTAAGGTGGTTTTTCCAGCACCATTGGACCCAACAAGGCCTATGATTTGACCAGGTTCAATTTCAAGATTTACATCTGTCAAAGCTTTGCTGATTTTGTGTTGACGATTCCAAAACCCTTTGACCGAGCTCCAAAGACCTTCGGACTTAATATAGGATTCGTAATGACGAGAAAGGTGCTGTGTCGAGATAACAAAATTATTTTTTTTGTGCATAAACCAAGAGCTCTTTTCCAAGTCGCGGAGTTATTGAGTGAAGTGACCGCTCCCATATTAAATGATGAAAATGATTTTTTAAGCGAGAGCGAATTTCCCACTCACTGCCACCAAAAGGAGGACCTTCTTTTTTTTCCATCGTAAAAAATATGCCCATAAAATGCCCCTGGGGCTGTAGCAATTGATGCCAAACTTCAGAAAGTTTTTTTCTGAGGGTTGGATTAATGGCACAAAAACAAGTGTGTTCAAATACAATATCAAAAGACCGTAGAAATTCTTTGGGGAGATGAAAAACATCACTTTGAATCCACTGTATGCGAAGATGAGCATATTTTTTTTGAGCACGATTCAAAGCTTCATCTGAAAAATCAACAGCGGTTACGGCGTGGCCCATTTCTGCAAAATAAGCCGCATCATGGCCTTCACCAGATCCTAAAACAATCACTTTTGATTTAGGAAGTTTAAGTTGGGGCAGCTTTTGAGTGAGAATGGGTGAGGCTTGACCTAAATTCCAACCAGGATTGATTTCTTTTTGATAAATCTCAGTCCAATATTGCGGAGATTGAACGGATTCAAGGGGGCTCCAGTAGGGTGGCGTTGGATAGAATTGGCCTTTTACCGTGATGGATTCATCGTCGTACTCATCTAATTGATCGAAAAATTCACTTTGTGCTGTCTCTGTTAAAACAAAGGGAATACCTGAAGTTGTTATCCCATGAAAGCGATCCCATTCATCTAAGGTCATCTGAGAAAATTCAAATTCAAAGAATAAACCATAGGGGATTTCAATTTTACCTTTTTGTGGGCTTAAAATCCAACAGCTGGTTGCAATATAGGGTTCATCATAAACCTCTACACGATGGGAAATATCACCCAAGTTAGTTTCAAAGTGTCCCCTTGGGTCCACTCGTAGGTGGTTCAGGATGGCTTGAGCAAGATAAACATCATCAACGAGATGCCCTGCAGAAGAAATTAAGCCCGTTTCGTTGATTTTAAATGAAGTTGGAAAAAGGCTCATTGATTTGTTGGTTCATGTTTTATTGCTTCAGGCTTGATTATTGCTTCAGGCTTGATAGTAGGATTGGGCTTAACGGGGGGGGGAGCTATTTCTTGTTTTGTTTCTTGAGGAGTTTCTGGGAGTTCTTCGTTAGGAGAAAGTGTTGAACCTTCTTGGAAAATTAAAACTCCTTCTTTTGTTTGAACCTGTTCAACTATCCAGGTGTCATTGTCTGCAAAAGTACTTTGGTTTTCTTTTCTTAAGATAGCTTCTCCTTTGATGGTTTGCTCTGCACCACCTATGGCTTTTTCAGTAGAAGAATCTGAATTGGCATCGGCAGCTGAAACGGTTTCGGCATCGGCATCAAAAAAACTATATTGATAATGGGCTTTTACTTTATTTTCGCTAAAAGACTCGGTCCAAATCTTTTGAATTTTTAGATTTTGAAAATGAGGGCGATGTTTAAGAAGGGCCTCTTCGATCATTTTTGCAAACTCGAGCTGGATGCTGGAATGCGTCTCAAAATTTACCTGGGGCTCATTTTCTATCAGTTTCCAGGTTCCAATCAAGGCTAAAATTATCACAACAAGGCTAAAAAACTTCTTCATACTTTCGCTCCTCTGATATAGCATCTCTTCAAAAAGGGATTTCTAGGGAGCATTTTGCATGAATTCACAATGGCTGACAACACTTAAGTCAAAGGGTGAGGAAGTTAAGACCTTGATCGAAATGAGTTTGGTGGGGCAGGCGCATTTAATCAAAAAACGAATTGAAGAGAGTCTTAACCAGCGAGGAATTAAACTCACTCCACAGGATTTGACGTCTTTAATTGAAGAGATCTCTCCTGAATTAAGTCAAAAGCTTTTATCTGGTGTTTTCAATGTTATGCGTCCTTTTTCTAAAGGGATGGGGCTTCGAATTTCTCAATTGACCAATGATCATATAGAAATGGTTTTACCTCAATCGATCCACAATGAAGATGAAAATAAAAACATTCATAGCGGAGCTGTCCTCACAGCGGCGGTCGAATGTGTTAAGATTTTGTGGGAGAGGCATGCTCCAATGGAAGGTTTTAAAATACATGTTAAAAAAATGGACTTAGAAAATTTAGCAGTGTCGTTGGGGAATCTAAGAGTAAAATATCAATTGCTCGAGAGCGAGCGTGAAACTGTACTCTCTCAATTGCGTTTAGAAAGAAAATCAAAAGTGCATGGTTTGGTTCAAATTTATAATGAACAAGATCAAAGGGTCTTTGATGTTAATTTAGAACTTGAGTTTGAGTTCACTCCACAACTCACTGAGCCTAGTTGAACCTGACTCGCTTTTTTATATCAAAGAATAACTAACAAGGAATAAATTAAATGGAAGTTCTTGAAACAAAAATTTCTCTACAAAGCGAAGATTTTAAGCAAAATACGGAAACGACAAAAAAAACAATAAATCAATGGCGTCAGCGTGTTGAAGAAGTTAAAGCTGGTGGCGGTGAAGAGATCACTCAAAAGCATCGTGCTCGAAAAAAGATGACGGTGCGAGATCGTATTGAAAAGTTAATAGATCCTGGCAGTTCCTTTTTAGAGCTTTCCACTTTGGCGGCCTGGGGCATGTATGATAAGCAGGCCCCTGGTGCGGGGATTGTCACAGGTATTGGGGTCATCGAGGGAGTTGAGTGTATGATTGTGGCCAATGACGCCACGGTAAAGGGCGGAACTTATTTTCCAATGACAGTAAAAAAACATTTACGAGCCCAGGAAATTGCTCAAGAAAATGGATTACCTTGCATTTATCTTGTGGATAGTGGAGGCGCTTTTTTACCACTTCAGGCCGAAGTATTTCCAGACCGAGATCATTTTGGTCGTATTTTTTTCAATCAAGCACGGATGTCTGCCGAAGGGATTCCTCAAATTTCAGTGGTGCTTGGATCTTGTACGGCGGGCGGGGCCTATGTTCCGGCGATGAGTGATGAGAACGTCATTGTAAAAAATAATGGAACCATTTTTTTAGGTGGGCCACCCCTTGTTAAAGCGGCAACGGGAGAAGTTGTCGATGCCCAAGATTTAGGTGGGGCGAGCGTACATTGTGAAGTGAGTGGTGTGACGGACCATTTTGCACAGGACGAAGAGCATGCCTTAGAAATAACTCGTTCTATTGTGGCTCACCTGAATCATAGAACACAGGTCCCAATGAAGTTTGCGCCGCATGAAGATCCTCTTTATGAATCCCAAGAAATTTATGGAATTTTACCAAGAGATGCCCGGGTGCCCTTTGATGTGCGCGAGATCATTGCTCGGATCGTGGATGGCAGCCGCTTTCATGAATTTAAACCTCTTTATGGAAAGACCTTAGTCACGGGATTTTCTCATATTTGGGGAATGCCTGTGGGAATTATTGCCAACAATGGAGTGCTTTTTAGTGAGAGCGCTTTAAAGGCCACACACTTTATTGAGCTCTGTGAACAGCGTGAAATTCCGTTGGTATTTTTGCAAAACATTACAGGATTTATGGTGGGACAAAAGTACGAAAATGAAGGTATTGCCAAACATGGAGCAAAAATGGTGATGGCCGTCAGTAATGCGCATGTTCCTAAGTTTACTGTTGTGATCGGTGGCAGTTATGGTGCTGGAAATTATGGAATGTGTGGTCGTGCTTATCAGCCTCGGTTTTTATGGATGTGGCCCAATGCCCGTATCAGTGTGATGGGTGGAGAGCAGGCGGCCAATGTTTTACTGACCGTTAAGTTAGATCAAATGTCAGAAAAAGGCGAGGTGATGAACCCCTCCAAACAAGCCGAATTTAAACAGCCCATTTTGGAAAAGTATGAACGAGAAAGTTCAGCCTATTATTCAACGGCACGGATTTGGGATGATGGAATTATTGATCCCGCAGACACACGTCGTGTTTTAGCTTTAGGGCTTCGAGCTACATTGAATAAAAAATGGGAAGCTCCTCGATCGGGTGTTTTTAGAATGTAGTTTCCATGGGTATACAGTTACGAGTCAGCTCTCTTAAAGAAAGGTATTAAATGATGAAAAATATTGTCGTTACAGAACTCGAGCAAGTCGCCTATGTGAAGTTGCACCGACCTGAGGTTCGAAATGCCTTTAATCCAGAAATGATTGCTGAACTGACTCAAGTTTTTCAAGACTTCAATTCGAGGTCTGATCTGCGTGTGGTGGTGCTGCAGGGAGAAGGAAAAGTTTTTTCTGCGGGGGGTGATTTAAATTGGATGAAAGAGATGGTGAATTACACCCGCGAAGAAAACTTAAAAGATTCTGAAAAACTCTTTAATATGTTTGTAGCTATAAGCGAGTGTCTTGTTCCTGTAGTGGCGGTCATTCATGGCGCTTGTTATGGAGGAGGACTGGGTTTGATTTCTTGTTGTGATTATGTGATTGCCGAGGAGGGGACACAGTTTTGTTTTAGTGAAGTGAAAATTGGAATTTCACCGGCGGTGATTTCTAGTTTTGTCTTACGAAAAGCCAACATGGGACATTGTCGACCTTATATGCTCACGGCTCAAATTTTTTCTACACACGAAGCTTTTCATATGGGTCTTGTTCATGAAACACAACCCCAGGGAAAGGGACATCATCAATTGCAATCATTAATCACTCAAATAAAATCCTGTGCACCGGGATCGGTGCGTGAAACTAAAAAATTACTGGCTGAAATGAGTTATCCTTCCTATCAAGAATTTAAAACACGAACGGCAGAACTGATTGCTATGCGAAGAGTCAGTCCCGAAGGGCAAGAGGGATTAAAAAGTTTTTTAAATAAAACAAAACCGTCTTGGTCCGGGGGGAATGCGTGAGTTCAATCGGGAAAAAGGATATTAAACGTATTGCCATCGCCAATCGAGGAGAGGTGGCTGTGCGAATTATTCGCGCCTGCGAAGACTTGGGACTTGAAACTTTACTTTTGCACTCTGAAGTGGATATTGGATCCAGGGCTTATCGGTTAGCAACAAAAAAAATATGCATTGGTGGAGCTCCTGTATCGGAGAGCTATTTAAATATTCAGGCCAATATAGATGGAGCCCTTGCCGGAGGGGCTCACGCCATTCATCCGGGGTTTGGATTTTTATCAGAAAATGCAGATTTTGCACAGGCTGTGGTAAAAGCCGGGATGGTTTTTATTGGACCTTCGGCCGCGAGCATACGCCTTTTAGGAGATAAGGTTTCTTGTAAGGGTTTGGCGCGTCGGGCGAGCGTGCCCCTTGTTCCAGGTTATGAGGGCGAGGATCAAGGGATTGATCGACTGATCCAAGAAGCTAAAAAAATTGGTTTTCCTGTTATTGCAAAAGCGGCCGCCGGAGGTGGCGGTCGAGGGATGAAACTTTTAACTGGAGAACTGGGAGCTCGAGAACTTTTAGAGTCAGCAAAACGAGAATCTCTTTCGGCTTTTGGTTCGGATAAAGTTTTTTTAGAAAAGTATTTAGATCATGCTAAGCACATAGAATTTCAAATTTTTGCAGACTCTACGGGACGAGTGATTCACTTAGGGGATCGTGAGTGCTCGGTTCAGCGCCGTCATCAGAAAATCATTGAAGAAGCCAATTCTGTCAGCTTAACGGAAGAACTTAGAAAAAAAATGGGAGAAGATGCCGTTCGTTTGGTTCAGGCGGGGAATTATCAAGGAGCTGGAACAGTTGAATTTTTATTGCAAGATGGGGAGTATTATTTTTTAGAAGTGAATACGCGGTTACAAGTGGAACATCCCGTGACCGAAGAAGTGATGGGCATTGATCTTGTTAAAGCACAAATTTTAACAGCGATGGGCCAATTTGGTTTTTCATCAACTCAAAAATATGTAGCCCAAGGACATTCTATAGAGTGTCGTATTTATGCTGAAAATCCTTATATGGGTGGGATGCCAAGTACAGGGAAATTAGGTCTTGTGCAATTTCCAGAGGGACCGGGTCGTCGGTTTGAATATGGATTTGAAGAGGGGGATACGATCACCTCTTTTTATGATCCCATGATTGCAAAAGTGATTGTTTGGGATGAGACCCGAGGACGTTGTATTCAAAAAATGACAGAGGTTTTAAAAAGAGCAATTATTTTTGGAGTGATGACAAATATTCCCTACCTGATCGAGATTTTAAATCATCCTGAATTTGTTGATGGCACTATGACAACACGTTTTATTGAAAAATATTTTTCACAAAATTTTAAAGAACCTGTAATGGGCGAAAGCGAAGAGGAATTGTTAAAGGAATTACGGGTTCAGGTATTAGGATCTCGGGATTTTAATCTTGCCTCACAGAGTTCAAATATGAACTCTCCCTGGATGCAATCTTGGAGGAATATTTAATGAAACATTTATTCAAGTGGAAAGGCGAGTGGGTCCCTGTTGAATATCAAAAGTTAGGTTCTGAGTTGTGGATTTATTATCAGGGTCAGGTTTTTGTTCGCCCTGCAAAAGCAAATATAAAATCTTTTCGTCCGACTGCAGAGATGGAATCGACGGGGGTGATTCTTGCTCCGATGCCTGGGAAAATTACAAAGCTTTTAAAAGCTCAAGGTGATTCAGTGGCTAAGGGTGATTCGATTGTTGTGATGGAGGCTATGAAAATGGAATACACACTTCAGGCGGATGTGAGCGGGATTCTTGAAGAGTTATCTTGTAAATTGAATGAACAAGTTGTTTTGGGAAAGTCTCTGGCTAAAATTAAAAAAAATAATATTGAGGATTTAAAAAAAGAATTATGAAAAAGAAAGTTCTTTCTTCTCTATCTAAACGATCTGAATCCGTACAAATAGTTGAAATGGCTTTGCGTGATGGTTTACAAAACGAAAAGCGAGAGTACTCCCTTGAAGAGCGGCTGAGAATGCTTTTGCAGTTGTCCCAATCCGGTTTGTCACGCATCGAGATTGGTGCCTTTGTTTCTTCGCAGTGGGTGCCTCAGATGAAGGATTCTAAGGCCCTCGTAATGGAAGCTTTTAGGTTACAAAAACAAGGAAAAATTTCAAAAAAAGTTGAATTGAGTGTTCTGGTGCCTAATGAAAAGGGCATGCTTGAAGCCTTGGAGACTCCGATTCGCGAGGTTGCTGTTTTTACTGGAGCCACAGAGAGTTTTACTAAAAAAAATATCAATTGCTCTATAGAAGAAAGTTTTAAAAGATTTGAACCTGTTTTTACCCTCGCCAAAAAAAATAAAATTAAAGTACGAGCTTACATCAGTGTGGCCATGGGGTGCCCCTATGAGGGAGAGGTTTCAAATTCTAGAGTATTGAAAATAGCAGAGCGTCTTTATAAAATGGGCGCCTATGAAATATCTGTCGGTGATACTTTGGGAGTGGCAACGCCCAATAAAGTGCGTAAACTTTTTCAAAAACTTTCTACGTCCTTAGAGTTAAAAATTTTGGCTGGACATTTTCATGATACTTATCATCAAGCGGTCGCCAACACCTATGAAGCTTATAATTTAGGTGTGCGAGTTTTTGACAGCAGTTGGGGTGGAAAAGGCGGATGTCCCTATGCTCCAGGGGCTCAAGGCAATGTGGCTACAGAGGATCTTGTCTATCTATTTGATGGCCTGGGCGTAAAAACCGGAGTGAATCGTAACGGCCTACAGTCTGTCTAAAAAATATCTAGAGTTGTCGCTTGCTGGACGGCCATTGTTGCTACTGTTGCTACAAAGGAGTAGATCTTAAGAAAGTTCTTGATAGTTTCTTTCTTTTAGAGCAAATTTACCTATGGCATTTTTTGGAATTACGATAGAAAAAATTGATAAAATTTGGTTGCATCCTAAGGCGGAAAGACTTGAACTTGCGAGCTGCAAAGATCTTGGTTTTCAGTTTTGTATACCCAAAAATACTTATAAAATATCTGATGAAGTTTTATACTTTCCTGTGGATACAATCCTTCCTGAAAAATTTAAAGAAAAGTTAGGAATTCAAGCCCCAGGCCGAATTAAAACAGTTCAACTGCGAGGCCAATTCAGTCAGGGATTTGTATTTCCCTTAAAAAAAGCTCAAGAAATATTTGGAGTTGATTTTAATTCACTTCCACCAGAAGAAATCACTTTGTTTTTTCAAGCTACAAAATATGAGCCACCGACCAAGTTTTCCGCCGTTGGCGATTTGGTTCCTTTACCTGAGGGGCAGGGCATTTATGATATCGAAAATGTAGATCGTTATATCAATATCTATAACAGTCTTTTAGAAAAGGAATGTGTTATCACTGAAAAAATGGAAGGTACGAATATTTCTGTTTCTACAAAAGATCGAGTTCTGCATGTCTGTCAACGAGCCAATGCCATAATAGAGAAAGAAGGCACTTCAAACGCCTACTGGGAAGCCGCTCGCCAGGCGAACTTAACAACTAAAGTATTACAAATTTCTGAAAAATTTAATCATCACGATGTTGTTGTTATTGGTGAACTTTTGGGTCCATCGATCCAAAGTAATATTTATAAATTGGAAAAACATAAAATTCTTGTTTTTGATATTAAAATTAATCAACAGTGGTTGGGTTTTGAATCCTTTACGAATTTATGTAAAGAGTTTGAAATTGAAACCGTTCCCGTTTTAGCAAAAGGGATATTAAAAACA
>DAIRER010000461.1:0-2085 GCA_036795495.1 Pseudobdellovibrionaceae bacterium
CAAAAAATCCCCTTTGACAGCCTAGCCCGAGGTGAAAGCTCCTCCGTTATGGTAAATAATGGCCTTAGAAAACAGCGACATGGTACTTATGAGGGTACTAATTACGAAGGATATGCACATATTCGATATGATGGACCCAACAACGAACGCTTTAGAATTCACTTTCAGTATGATTCAAAAAAACAGCGAATCGTTGTCACTCGAATCACACTTCATCTTGACTCAGCCTCTCCGAAGAAGCCATAGGTTACATCACAGCTCACAAGTTGATTGATACCAAAAACCTTGATTTGAAAACTGAGAAGATCCGACCGGTCCCGCCAAAATAATTCGTGCAAAATTATTATCTGACTTTAATATCAAAACTCGAACTTCTTTTGCATACAGAGTTCCTGCAGGATAAGTTTTTATAGTTCCCTGAAAGGATTTTGGTTTTAGAATTTCACGCTGTGAGTCCTTTCCTGCTAGAAAAAATTCACCTTGAATTTCTCCCTGAATACAAAACAGTTGGTCTTCAACAGAGTCTTTACAGTCGTTTTGTGGGCTCTCAGAAATTATAAAAACTCCTGAGGCTTTAAACTGATGAGAGGCTGTAACTTGAGAACTTTTTGAGCACTCAAAGTTTATAGTATTTTGAATATTTAAAACGTTACCGTAAGAAATAAGACTCTGAAAAGACGCAACAATAAAAATACAGACTGAAAAAAAATTGAAATTTCGAAAGATCATAGATCCCCCCCTAAATGCGCTCATTCTTACTTTTAAAAGCAACTGGAAAAGATTCCAAAAGCTCTAAAATCTCATAATAAAATTCATTGAACTCAGGCTTATCTATCGATTTTAAGATCAATTGTAAAATAGATTCTTTTTTTAGACTATTTTGTGAATAGGCCGTATATAGCCGCTCGCCTAAAACAGTCCCAAGCATATGTGCCGCTAAAAAGTAACTCCATTTTCTTTTTGGTTTAAAGGTTAAACCCCTTAAGGATCCAGAATTCATGACCATGATCTCTCGAACCCTTTGCGCCAGGGCTAACTTTAAAGCTTCTTTACCCAAGCCCTCTTGTTCCATCGAGGTTAAACTGTTTTTTAGATCCTTTAATGATTCAGTTTTTCTTTTAGGATTGACAAGTTTAGAACCAAAATAAGTGATAGCTTCAAGCCAAATCAACCGCGTAAAATCATGGGGCATTGTCCAAGGTAATTTTTGTGATTGAGTCAATTCATAATAAAAATACTGCATGGCCAAACCCGAGGCATGGTTGACAGTGATTCGTCCTAAATAGCCCTTATGCAATTGAGGAATAAAAAAGCTATATCCCTCTTCAACCATTTTCTCTAAAGTTTTTAAATGTGTTCTTGAAAAATGATTTCGAACTTGATCTAAAAAGTGGTTGTCCTGCACTGAATAAATAGAGCATTTAAGAGCCGAAATGGGACACTCTAATTCATCTGACAGAAATTGAATATATCTCACGATATGATCTGTAAACTCAATTTGACTTTCATACAGATCTTTATCGAAATACTCTTCTAAAAACATCAAATAACTTTGCCACTTCACCCAAGGAGGAACCCCTAACAAACAAAATGTATTTTGATTTTTTTTAACAACTTCCACCTGAGGATCTTTACTTTTTTTTATCATTTCAAAGTAAATTTCATCAATGTTTTGAAAAATTCGAACGATATTCAATTTTTTTTTCATTTTATTTTTTAATTTTTGAGGCAAGTGCGCATTTGCAAGATGCAGATCGCCATATAAAACTAAAATTAAGGGGTTTTTCTCTTTATATTTTAATAAAATGGATTGAATTAAGCTTGCTGAAACAGCATCTCTAGATTTTAGATTTTGAGTTTTCAAGGTATTGCAAGGAAATATCTGAATTTCATGCCGAATGGCCCACTTAATGATGGGACGATAATTCTCCCATGGAAAAACCCAATTTTTGTTCCATTCTATTTTTTTTAAAAAATTATGTTCAGAAATTTTCCCGTCCAAATAGCTTTTCCAAATCTCTGTATGTTCAACAAAAAAACATTCTAAAGCGATACATTTAACTCTCTTAACATTTTGTAATTTTC
>DAIRER010000462.1:0-2085 GCA_036795495.1 Pseudobdellovibrionaceae bacterium
TGATCCTTAGTTTAAGTGGAGGTCCTATCACTTTTTCTAAGGATCAGGGGCCCATCGCACTTAATGAAACCTGGCAACCTCAATTTGGTTTAACCTATTCAGGGCATCGAGGGATGACAAAAGACTGTGTCCATCAAGTGAAGTCTTTTTTTGATTCAAATCCAATGAAGGCCCAGGAAATTGATAATCAAATGAAAGAATCCGTAAATCTTTGTCAAAAGGCTCTTTTAGCAAAGCCAAATCATCCCGAAGCACTTGTTCAACTTAAACTGGGATTAGATATAGGAAAAAAATGTTTTCAAGACTGGGGGCTCGTAGATCAAGCCCTGGAAAACCAGATGAATTTACTTCTACGTCAAGGAGCCCTCGCTGTAAAGCCAACAGGTTCTGGGGGCGGGGGATATATTTTAAGTCTTTGGGCTTCGGCCCCCCCCAAAGATGTGATTTCATGTTTTTCCTAGGGCCTGAGAACGCGACCATTTTTGTTTAACAAGCATTTTTTAATTGTGAAACTCTTCAAAACGAGAAGCCCGCTCCTTGACCTCCGTCGGCCTACTAGGAGTTAAGCTTTTTGTAATTCTACCGATACAGGTTAAAGGGAGAACTATCTTAGGAGTATTATATGAAGGTTTATTTAAAGTATTTATTGTCGTTAATTCTATTTATGAATTCAAGTTCTTTGGCTTTTGCAAAAACTGAAGATATAGAATCTAAAAATAAAATCTTTAACAATAAATTTAGAGAAATTTACGAGGCCAATAGAAAGTCTCCAAGAGCATTCATTAGAAAAATTATGATGAAGAATTCGGGTGAGGAAGTTGAATTTTTTGATTCAAAAATTTCTGAATATAAAATTGTAGAGTTTCCAGAGATAGAGTTTCTTGATAATGGTTTTAACATAAACGTGAACAATAAATCCCATGAGTTAAGGCTTTTAGATGTTTCTGAACAGAGACTTTTGTTAAATAACGAAGAGTTAGAATTAAATAAATACAGTTCGTTACATAAAAAATTCAATAGAATAGTGTCTCTTCTTGAAAAGAAAGACGCTTCTAAAGGTGCGTTTTTAGATCTTCTTTTTAAGAGTGTAATACCCGAAGCACATGGGGTGAGTTTAGTAGGTATAGGAGGATTAGCTCTTGTTGTTTTAGGAGTGGTGTATAAAGTTACAAATAATACAGGATATATGAATGCTGCTCATGAAAATTTATGGGAAGCTGTTATGAATCAAGAAGGACTACAATCAGTACAATTGCAAAATTGTGATGAACTTCGAAGAAAGGGAATTTTAATTATAAAAACGGACATTACAAATTCTATGAATCAAAGAGTTATTCAGAATGTAACCTATGATTTTAGAAGTGTTTCAGAGGCCGCTATTGCAAAAGAACCGAATAGATATAAAAAAAATGTTGAATATGAATTTATAGGTAAAGACGAACTAACCAACGAATTATATGATTCTCTTTTTATTAAAAATGGGGTTCCTAAAAAACATGAAAATGTTGTTTTAAATAAAAATAATTATGGATATACAATGATTTTCGATGAGACTTCTCAAAGTCCGGCAAATGGACTTTATTTTCCTGAACTTTTGGCGCCAGCGATTTCTTTGGATGGGAGAACTAAAAATGATTACAAACCTATGAATAAAGACAATCCTGACTGGAGAATATTTGAGGCAGCATATGAATGTTGTAAAACAGGAACTGATTGTCAAAAAGACTTTAATATATTAGCGAAGAAGAACAAAACCTCATCACCTAAATTTAACAGGGGATCAGATCTCGAGTCGGATTCAGGTAGACAAAAAGTGGCTAAATAACTGTGATCGTCTAAATAATAATCTGCATAATAATTTAATAAAAGCTGTAGTTGTGAAGAAATGCTAGGGTGAGAAAATCCCCTTGCATTTTTTTGGACAGTAAATTGCAGTAGTGAGTTGAAAAGAGTAGGTGAAGTATGTTTAAAACCAGTTTAATTGCAGTCAGTCTTATTTTAGTGACCCATTTTGCTCAAGCGAAAAAAAGTTCGACAGGTCAAAAGCCAGAAGTTGTTCAAAAAACAAACTTATTTAAAATTGGA
>DAIRER010000029.1:0-10630 GCA_036795495.1 Pseudobdellovibrionaceae bacterium
AGGATAAAAGTAATAAGTCCCGCATCAGATAAGTCGGGCAGAAGTAGTCTTTGTTTGTTTTATTGAATTTGGCAAAATTACAAGCAAGTAAGTTCTTTACTGTCAGGATAATAACATCTAGATATTTAAAATGAGCTACTGTATATTACTCGCAATTAAACCGTTTCGAGTTTGAATAAATGGAAATAAATTCCAAAAACATTAAACACGATACCCAAAAATTTATTAAGTAGATGTTATGAGACTTAAAATCTTTGTGTTATTATTTCTTATTTTTGTAAACTCGAATTTAGCTGCAGTTGGAGTTGTGCTGGAACTGCAGCTTGAAAGGATCGTCATGTGAAGTTCTTATATCTTTTTGCGGTTCTCCAACTGCTTTATACAGTCGAAGCGAAGGCGCAGTCGAGTGACGCTCATTTTTCCGCATGGGTTGAGAGACACGCTTCTCCGTCAATCGTTGAGGCGCATAATAAAAGCACGATATCAAAAGTGAGTCCGACCGATATTGAATCTGCATTAAGCGGTCACCTGCGACGCACATTTAGAGAATGGATAGAAACGAGATATTACTTGTCAATAATCAACTCTGAACGACACCAAACGATTCTAAAAGTGATTGCGGACCGGGTTACAAAAAGCGCTCCAAACGAAGTCGTGATTGCTTTTGTCGGTGCACAGCACGCGATCGAACTTGCGTTCAGTGGCGTGATCGCGGACCAACGCACATTATATACATTTCCACAGATATCGGCCAAGACAACTCTCGTTGGCTCTTACGCCGAGTATGAGCGTGAGTTGATCAAGTTTAAAACTCCTGAGAACTCCGATAAGGTTGAAGCGCTTTTGCAGTTCCTTCGTCGCGAAAATCACGGAGTCATCGGAGCTCAGGCGTCTGAGATGCTGAAGACTTCATTTCGATTAACGGCGCGACATTACGGCCGTACGCGTGCAAGTGTTCGCACGTTGGATGTATCAACAAATGAAGAGGGTGCAATGCCTAGGTTGATCGTATTTGCAGATGCACACGCAGTCCAGAGCCTCCAACACATAAAGACCTTCCCGGTTCAGTCACTCGTCGCGGCCGGTGTAAAGAAAGTTACATTTTTAGTTGAGCCATTTGGTCGCGAAGAAGATATTTCCATAGACGACATTCAGCGCCACGCGACCTTAGGAGGCCAGCTTGCAACTGATAACGACGACTTCCGCAGAGCCATCGACGAAATTTCCCCCAAATTGCTGAGACAGCTTGAAGCGTCTAGCTCGATAATCTTACCGTCCACGATGGAAATCGCTAAACTCTCGGTCGCGATCGCTGAAGCCGGTTTAAAAGTCGATTACAAGGGCGTTGAAGTAGACTCATCCTTTCGAGTCCAAAGATCTCAAACAAAGTCGTGCGAGAGCCTATTCAGTTCTTCTAAGTGAACTCTCATTCGACAATACAAACCATTGCAACAATGGTGCGAGCATATAGAAAAAATTAATCCTTCGGCCCGCGGTGCCTTTTCCCCTTCTTTGCCCGTGTCTAGCTTTATCTCGATTTTATTAAAATATTAAAAAACTTGAATGGTATTCTCTCAGGTGGAAAATCGAAGTGTATTTTGAGTTCCTCAAGTCAGGTTCCATAATTGAAAAATCAAAGCTCCGCACGACCGTCGTATCCACAACCAGGTAACACAGTTTTATGGCAAGGAATGCAAAGGCTCAGTGAAATCCAGATAGGAGTTGAAATTGGATTGAAACTTATGGGTAATTGAAAGGCCTTCGATGATTTACAAAACAACACATCTACTGATAAGACTTAGACAGTAGTATATAAAAAATTCAACTCAACTCTTATATAAGATTTTTAAAAATATTTCTGATAAAAACAAACCCACATTAATTAAAAAAACTAGAGACGTGGAGTCCTTTTGAAATATCTTAATTTTTTAACACTATTTGTTGTTGTTTTTGCTAAGACTACTTTTATTCAGATTTCATTTGCTCATCCCTCGGATTTGCAATCATCAAAGACTATAAATGAACAGCAGCAAGATCATCGGACAGAGAATTTACAAGTAATTCCCAAAAAGATACATCCCAAGGTCCAAAATATTTTAGAGGAGAGGGGAACTGTTTTGGATTGGACTTCTTATCTATCTGTTCATAATTTACTTATTTTTTATATGGATAAGCTTTCTAATGCTCAAATTCAGCTGATCAATGAACGTGCAGGAAAAATCAAAGTAACTTCTACAATTAATGAGGTCTATTTATTGGAGTCTAATGATGAGATTGCATTTGTTTTAAGATTAGGAAATGAACTCAGAAAAGGTGTACTGACAAATCGAATAGGAATTTCTACGGGGTTTATTAAAAAAATTTGGTTTACTGCGAATCAAGATCTTTTGAACTTTTCTAAATATATTTTAGGTATTATGGCTCACGAGATGGCACATCCAGTTGAACAGGTTCAATCGGGAGCTGTGAGTCGGGGCTGGAAAAATGGACAGGGTGCAGAGGCTCTTGCTGATTATGATGCTCTTTCTTTACTAAGAGAGTCTGGATTACCTGAAGAGAGTTTATATCTTGGACTTAAAATACTGCTCGATAGTAAAGTCCACAACTCTGAACCAAACGACGATTTAGTTGTTCCCAAGGCTCTAGAGACTGTCGAGGCCATGCGTTCAACACATCCTGAAAATTCCCTTCGATTGAGTTTCCAAAGGCTGGGTCTTACATTTGGTCGTAAACTTTATGGGCAAAACCAAATTGATTTTAAATTGCCCGCGATCAATGAAGAACGCTTAATGACTCAATTAGAAGCCCTGAGTGCACTCGAAGTTAGATTTGATAATAAAAAATCAGATTTATCTCTTCCTTTTTTTCCTCGTGGGGATCGTGGGGATCTTGCGGAAATTCAGAAAGCACTCGATGAGTTGTTAGATCAATCAACGCCGACTGAAAACGAAAATCTTTTGTTCAATCATTTACTACTTCTTCTTGGGGAGCGATTGGTGACTGAACCGGAGCCGACAATAGAGTTTAAATCTTGGCTGATTGATTTATTTATTCAATATTTGAAAGGCAACACCCCAACTATAAATTATGAGCAATTTCCAGATCAAAGTTGGGGAATGTCCCAATTTAGATTAATTACAAAATTACAAAATGAATTTCAGTCCATCCATCCTGCTCCGATAGCAAAGCTCCTTACAAAGGTGCCTTGGTTGAACCAAACAAGTTTTGTTAATAGTTTTTATAACCAATACGCTATGAAAATAAGCCCCTCTTTAGAATTTTTGCTTGCAAAAAGTCAAGAGGCTATAAATCCGCATATAACATCCTTATTGCCCACTCATTTTATATTCCTTGCTTTTAAAAATGAAATTTATCAGCACTTAAAAAGCCAACTTCATAAATTAGATACTGAGACTCAAAACATGCGACGTAATAAACTCAGTAGTCAAATTGTTCAATTTACTTCACAGTTCCCTTTGGTTCAAAGATTTCAATTGTCAGATTACATTTTGCGAAATGGAAACTTAGAAAGTCATTTTTATTTACATAAGAATCAAACAGCGAGATCGGCGCTAAGTCCTTTTATCACAAATCGGCTCTCTGAATCTGATAATGAAAAAATAATTACTGCCGAATTAATAGAAAATAAAGAAAATGCAGAGCTTCAACGAATTGTCGCCTATCATCAGAAAAACAAACTTTTTTTAGCATTAACAGATATTTATCTTTCACTTATGAAATATCCTGATTATAGAGAGCACTACACTGATTGGTCTACTCTTCAGAAGCTAGACAATCAGGATGAAAACTATCAAGAAATTCAATCTACTTTTGCCTCTTTTACTCAGACAAAAGACTTTGTTGATTGGATTCGAAATCATTTGTCTGAACTAGAAAAATCAGAATTGCGATTTACACCCACAGAAGGCTTTGATAACTCCTTTAGATTAGTTTGGTGGAATTCAGAGTTGACAGAGGCTTTAATTGGAAAAAATAATCTTTTTCTTAAAGAAGACCCAGAACTTTTAGTTCGTTGGCAAAAATTCGTAATAGTTTCACTTTTTCAATTGGACTTTAAGAGTTTTTCAATCTTTACAAAAGAAGATTTACTAAAGAAATTTAATGAAAAGTCCCAACCCCCCAAATTTAATGATTGGATAATGGATATATTTTTCCGTTTTAAAAATGACGTTCAAAAGTTATTGAGCGTTCCTGAAAATGAAGTTCCGAAGTTTGATTTTGATAATCTTTGGATTATTCATGAAATGTCACCGATCTATTTAGAAGCGCTAGAGCAAAGTACATTAAATACCTCTGAAAAAATTATATTAGCAGAAGATGTCCTAAGATGGAATTCTTGGGTTTTATCGAATCAAGCTCCGGAGATCGTAAGTTTGATTTCTCAAGCAAAAAAAACACTTCCGCCAAGTCGTTGGTTAAAAAAAGTAACTCGAGAAATGAAATTGGACGAATCTCATTATTTTTCCCAAGGTTACCTGGCGCTTATTTACTCGACTTGGGAAAAGCCACTTTCTGAGGAGTTAAGAAGTATAAAGTCTGAAAAAGATTTTTATCGATTTATAAAGGACACTTTTGGATTTGGTTCCAAAGGAATACTTCCTTATACCCTGGGTCGATCTCAGTTAATTAATCTTTCTCTCTCAAAGCTCGCCAATTTTAAAATCACTGAAGATCTTGTGCTAAAATATTTTCTTTTAATTGTAAGAAATGGTGGGACTTTTCAATCAGATAAATACTTGCGTGAAAAAATATTACCCTATTTAAAAACAAATGAAGTTAAGACAGACCTTATCAAAACATTAATTTCAGGCACACGTACCCAGACACTTCAGATCGAACTTGCTCAAATTTATTTTAATAAATTGAAAATGATTCCATTTGAAAACCTACAAACTGTATCTGGTGCAAAAAAATTTGTAAAAGAATTAGATAAACTTCTACCCTTTCCTAGCCCAGAAAAGGATGCCATGATAGAAGATTTTCTTTGGAGTTACCATGTCAATGATCTAAACTTATTAGGAGAACTATCCTCGGCAAAGGCAAATGGTGGACGTCGTCAATTAAGTCCATTGGCCGTTCAATTAGGCTCAGGTCTAAGTAAAAATTTCGCTGAAATGAGTCGTCAAGAAACTTGGAGCCTCTTAGCGTATCTTAGTACGGCAGAGGATATTGAACTGCCTACAATTATTAAAGGTTTTGCCGATCGTCTATCTGAATTCGCAGCTCGACCCTATAAGGGTTCACCGGTTACATCAGAAAGAGTTCAAGCGAATAGGAAACTACAAATTCTTTCTTCTATAATCACTTTAAAGGGTTTGCCCTGGGTAGAAAAAATTCCAACTTTTGAGTTTCTTTTAACTTTAGGCGATAACCCCTGGGTGAAAGACTCAATTGTTTTGAACGAAAACTGGCTTATGCTTTTAGGCCTTTCTACAAATACAAAAGTAAGTCTTGTCTTGCAGTCTTATCTTGAGTCTATCCCTACACATGAAATTTCTGTCACTTTGGCTTATTTGCTAGCAAGAAAAGGTGAAAATCTTGATTTAGATTCCGGAAAACTAAGGGACATTTTTGAGCTGTTTGAAATTGTTGGAAAAAAAATTGGCCAAGCAGCACATACGTGGAAACTCGTCGATGGATCCGTGGATCTTCGTGATTTAAAAGATCACGCCACTCCCATGTTAAAACTACAAATAGTTTCGGCTGTATATAAACATCTAGGACCTGAAATTGCTAATGAGATTATTGACTATCAAATAATTTTAGCTTCGGGCAGTATTAAGACAGTGACTCTGGTTAGATTCAAAAATGGCAAAACTGCTGCATTAGAAACCTTAAGTGAACATGCGGAAGCTCAAATTCGTTCTAGTCTCTATTTGGCAAAAAAATTGATTCTAAAACTACAATATCACGGATTGATTTCTGATGAGACGTTTATTGGGAATCTCATTTCTCGACTTGAATATCAGCTTAAAACAGAAGTCGACTTTCGCCACGAAGCTCAACAACTAGTTCATGCACGAAATATCTTTTTAAAAGTAGAAAACTCATTAGATGTTCGTATAAAAAAAGGCTGGCGTTTTATAGTTCCACAACCTATTTCTGGGATTCCAGTGACTCAAAAAGTAATGATTGTAGATTTAGCTCAGGGGCAAGCTATTGACCATTTGACTGAGTCTGAAAAAACAGAGGTGGGACCGCTCTTGTTTGATGCTTATATTTTAGCTTTGTTGAAATTTGGCTGGATTGATGCCGATCGCACGGTTGCCAACCAATTGATAGATCCAAAATCTCGTAGAATTTACATTCTTGATCTTGGTCAAGCTTATCAATTAGAGGTAAAAACACAGAGCTTTGTGAATCAATTCCAACGAGATGATCGCTTGAGAGTTTTTAGCCTTTTAATGGCGATAAAGAAAAACAGTATAATCCTGATTGAACAGTCAATAAATCCACTTTTGAACCAAAATTCCAGAGTCCTTTGGAAAGACCCAAAGATAAAGGATCAACTGCTTTCGAGATGGAAAAAGGCGCTTCTTGAAAATGTTCCACTCAATATTTTTTTGATTCAAGTGATCTCGGATTTAGAAAATCATGATATTCATTTTGAAGATAAATTTTCAGTGACAACAATAAAAGGAATTATGACTTTATTTGCAGAACCTTATGCCAACCCACAACAACAGATGGAAAGTTTTCAACGAGCATCAAAGGCCCTCGTAAAGGAAAAAATCCCAGCCATAATCATGGGTGGAGTTTATAATAGCTGCCAAATCTTATTTACAAATGCCTCAAAAGCAATAAAAAAATAAAATAGCTGGCCCGGCACAAATTAATATAATATCCGATTGTAGGCGAAATGGATCGCCTACAATTTAATTGTTTTTTGTTGATCTAAGGATCGATGATACCGCCAAATAGCGCGCCAATAACAGCGACGGAAACATTATTTTGTTAACGTGTTGCCATTTAGCGAAAGTGATTTCGGGTCCATCGAGGGGTAAAAAAACTGTCGTATTAAAGTCCTTGTTTTAGATTTTAATTTGGCTAATAAAAATGATTCATAAAGCATTTGGGCTTGGCTTCAACTCCTCCAAAATGGTACGCAGCCAGGGGGCCTCCAATGGAGACTCAGCCAGAGCTTTTCGATCAGGAACTCCATCAGGCTTTTCGAGAAGATTAAGCTCTTACCTAGATTATTAAACTTTCAAAAGTTTTTAAAAAATCAGAATCCCTTGGTTAGGGCCGAGTCCTATTCAAAAATCTTAAACTCGACCCATGAGGATGTTAAAACCACTCAAGGATTCCAAAATTTAAAGATTTCTAAAAATTTCAAACCCAAAACTTCAAAACTTTATTGAAAATCATCAAAAACAATGAGGAAATAGCTTAGTTTAATGGAAAACATACTTTGATTTTGAGGTGGTTTTGGGTTTAATTTTGATACACGAGTGACGTTTATTGCCTGACTGTCAAGATCATAACATCTAGATATTTAAAAATGGCCTACTGTATATTACTCGCAATTAAACCGTTTCGAGTTTGAATAAAGAGAAATTAATTCCACAAACATTGGAACAATACCTTGAAGTTCACTGGGAAAAGTCTCTATGCAGTTCCATTGAGTCTGCTAATGGAAGCGTGTCCGGTGGCGTTTGTATCTTTACTGCTCTGGTGAATAAAAATGACATAGTTCAAATTGGAGCTATTATTCGCGGCCAAACTCTCGTTACTGCTCATGTTATCTCTTTAGGTCGGTAATCACTTTGTTCTAGCTACTCTGTTGAGACCGTCAGCCGAGCTTTCGCTATGAACTTGGAGATCAAGGAGAGCCCCTGGGGTTTTCTCACCTCCAGGCTCCAAGCTCTTAAAGAGCTGGTGGAAGTTTTATCAAAAATCATCCAACGTTTAGTGCGGTATTTGGAGAGAAAAAGACTTGAAAAGATCTACTAGGGTTTGGGCTGACCTTGATTGCGTGCAAGTTCCGCAAGCGAACCTTTGACCTAGGGCGGAGCCTTTTCTATAAAACTTGAGCTGAGGATGTTTGCAGCAATCAATCAAGGTCACCCCAAACCCATAACTTTCAAATGAATCTAAATTTGTAGTTTCACTATCCAAAGCGTCCTGTGATGTAATTTTCAGTTTTTACATTTTCAGGATTTGTGAAGATCTTTTTAGAAGCCCCAAATTCGATCATTTCACCCATATACATAAAGGCTGTATAATCCGAAGCCCTTGCTGCTTGATAAAGATTATGGGTCACAATCAAAATGGTCCAATTTTTCTTTAGCTCATTTATCAGCTCTTCAATATGAGCTGTTGAAATGGGATCCAGTGCAGAGGTTGGCTCATCTAATAATAACAATTCAGGCTCTATGGCTAAAGCTCTGGCGATACAAACTCTTTGCTGCTGCCCTCCAGATAAAGCCATCGCCGGTTGATGTAGCACATCTCGAACTTCGGTCCATAAGCCCGCTTGTTTTAGAGAGATTTCAACTTTTTCATCTATAACATTTTTATTTTTTATTCCTCTAACTCTTAAACCATAGGCTACATTTTCATAAATGCTTTTAGGAAATGGATTTGGTTTTTGAAAAACCATTCCAATACGCATGCGGACCTCAATAGGATCTAAATCAGAACTTAAAATATTTTTTTTGTCGGGATAAATTAAAATTTCACCATCATATTTAATGGTTTGATACAAATCATGCATACGATTAAAACATCTGAGTAAAGTTGTTTTCCCACAACCTGAGGGACCAATAAGAGCTGTAATTTTATGTTCATGAATCTTTAAATTAATTTTATTTAAAACTTGTTTTTCACCATACTTAAACGATAAATCCTTAACTTCCGCTCTCCATCGCTCTTCGTTGGGTTTTAAATTTTGTTCCATTTGCATATCAAAACCTACCATTTGTACTTTTTTCTAAATTTATAACGAATATAAATAGCAAATCCATTCATAAACATGGTCATCAATAATAAAATTAAACCTGTGGCCGCCGCATTCACATGAAATTCACTTTGAGGGCGACTGACCCAATTGAACATTTGAATAGGCATCACCGTAAAGGGATCACTCATCCATTGAAAATTAACAAATGGAAACTGATCGCTGAAAGGCGTACTCGGAAGAAAAGCAATAAATGTGAGCGCACCAATCGTAATCAAGGGTGCCGTTTCACCGATCGCCCTGGATAAGGCGATAATGACTCCGGTAACAATACCTCCAGAGCTATAGGGAAGCAGATGATCCCAAATCATTTGCCATCGACTGGCTCCAAGGGCATAGGCCGCTTCACGTAAATTTTTGGGAATGGATTTTAAAGACTCCCGGGTGGTTACAATTATAATTGGTAAAACAAGCATTCCCAAGGTCAAGCCTGCCGTTAAAATACTTTGTCCTAGATTCATTTTATATACAAATATCCCTAACGCCATTAACCCAAAGGTGATCGATGGGATTGCTGCCAAATTGATAATGTTGAGTTCAATCCATTGAGTTATTATATTTTTAGGAGCATACTCCTCAAGATATATTGCAGAAGCTATCCCCAATGGAATGGCCATAATCGCTGTTGTGAACATCACACAAAGACTACCCACCCACGCCGAAAGAATACCGGCTTTTTCTGGAAATCGAGAAGGAAAATTTATAAAAAAATCAAAGTTAATTCTTGGAATTCCATTTTTTGCTAAATCAAAAACCAACAACATTAAAATGACAATTGAAAACAATAATGAAAGCAAACTAATAATAATAAAAACACTTTCATACATTTTTTTAATTTTAATAATATCTCTATTGTACTGACTCATTCTTTTTCCTGATAACGATTTTTTATCCAAAACCCTAACATATTAAAAATCAAGGTGATGATAAGTAAGGTTAATCCAGCCACGTAGATGGTTTGATACCCAATGGAACCATGGGGTAAATCTCCCAAACTGACTTGAACAATATAAGCGGTAATTGTGGCGGCAGGCTCTAGAGGGTTATAGCTGATTTGGGGCTGCATGCCTGCAGCAATAGCCACAACCATGGTCTCGCCAAAAGCTCGTGAGATTCCTAAAATATAGGCTGAGGTGATTCCAGAAAAAGCGGAGGGATAGACAACTTTAAAAGCCGTTTCAAATTTCGAAGCCCCCAAGGCCATAGATCCTTCTCTTAAACTTTTAGAAACAGACCGCATGGAGTCTTCACTTAAAGAAGAAACGTAGGGGATGATCATCACTCCCATAACTAAGCCCGCACTTAAAACATTGAATCCAGAAATTTGTGGAAATATTTTTTCTAACAAAGGTGTCACAAATAAAAATGCAAAATATCCATAAACCACAGTAGGAACTGCGGCTAAAAGCTCTAAAACTGGCTTTAAAATTTCACGCCAACGGTCATTTGCAAACTCACTTAAGTAGGTCGCAATGATTGTCCCTAGGGGAATTGCTATAACTAAAGCAATCAGGCTAGTTGTTAAGGTCCCACTTAAAAGCGGTAAAATCCCATATTTTGCATTTTCAAAAAGAGGTGTCCATTCGGTCGTAAATAAAAACTCTTTGAGTGAGACTTTAAAAAAAAAGGGCAGACTTTCTGCTAAAAGAA
>DAIRER010000463.1:0-2070 GCA_036795495.1 Pseudobdellovibrionaceae bacterium
GAAATAATGTTTTTCTACACCCAAAAGTTTGCAGGATTTTTTAAAATCTTTTTTACGTTTTGTTCCATTTTCATCAGCATTAGCGTCGGTCACACAGACAATCGTCCAATGATCCTTTTTATGATAAAGCACGAGGCCAGAAAAAAACAAAGCCTCATCATCAGGATGAGCTATAACTAATAAGTTATTTAATTTCTGAGTTTTTTTAAAAGCCACAAGATGGTCCTCTTTTTCTATATATAAGATTGAAGCACACTTATTTTAAAGAGAGAAGAAAAGAGTTTTTTCTTTTTATTGTGATTCTGGTATCTTTAATTTGAAGAATTTACTAGAGTCATACAAATCGACTCTTTAATGGAAAACGTATTAATTTCAATGCGTTAACATTCACATGGAACTTACTAGAGAAATGTCAGAAATCTAACATCTAGATTTACTTTGGGGACCAATGATATATTTCCTCGATTAAATTTATTTAGAATTTCATGAAAGGCGTCACTCTATGAAGTTAGCTCTATTTCTATCTCAAATTTTAATGTTTTTAATGATTAATCTAAGTTATTCGCAAGCAACGGAACGCTGTAAAGTCATCATTCAAAAAGAAACCCCTCCTGTCGCTAACAATTTAGAGCAACATTTTATGCGAATCCAAGATAGGACAGTCATAGAGCAAGAGTTTGATAAAATGAGCGCAGATATTCCGTCTATCTTAACTGAATTATTCCATAAAAAATCTATTCAAACAAATCCAATACCTGAGGATGTGTTAGAGCAAGCACTTCATTTAATCGTTGGAAATATATATCTTGAATACACAGTACCTTATTTTATCTGGAATAACTTTTTGAATGACCTTAACCCCAGCAGTTTAAGCTCCTCTGATCTTCGAACCAAAATGATTGATCTCATCCTCTCTCGAAGAGCTCTTTATGTCGAAAAAAATAAATTAAATCCTGACTATATGAGCGCTGAGCCAATGAAATTTGATCTGAGATCCTTTACTACTTGGAATAATGCCTTTGTTTCCTCACCAGTTAAAACTACCACTCAGAAGCTTATTTCTGAAATGCCAAGGATTGATCGAGCATGGCCTCGACAATTTGATCGTACAAAATTAAAAAAACCAAAAGTACTTCTTTTTGATCTAACTGATATTCCAGGAACTCGAGTGGTCATTTTTGATGATATTCTTTTTATGAACGATGTCTTTTATCGAGCCTCTCATTATACCGAAATGGAAAAAAAAGTACTCAGTGGGTTGGATTTATTTGGTCTAAGGGCTGGAGGGCATGATTTAAAAGGTACAGATCTTCTTATCTATTACGAAATAATGAAAGCTCATTATTATGACAATAGAAAAGCACTTTCAGATCCTGAATATCAAAGACGACTTTCTTTTGAAAAAGAGTTTTTTGAAAGAGAAATCATTCCTTTTATAAAAGAGCGTGGTGCTGAAAATGTAGTTTATATCGCAGCGCCTTCTGACACAGCCTCGGATCGAGTTGTTTCACATGAAGTACTTCATGCCAGATACTTTTTAGATCCGTCCTATCAAAAAATTGTATATCATTTTTATCATGAAGTATTAACGCCATCGGATAGGGCGATGTTTGAAAATTCAGTTGAGTGGGTGGGGTACAATCTAAAGGATCCAGACCTAATGGCCAATGAGTTTCAGGCTCATATGTATGAAAAAAGTTTGGTTGTTGCAAATGATACCAAAGAAAGTCATGAAATTGCGCGAGTCCGTGGACTATTGGAGACTAAGCTGACTCAATATTTAAAGTCTAAGAATTTTTCATTCTGATAGCGATGGACTTGCCCCTTCAATAAAGAAGGGGTAAAATCATACATAAATGAAAGTCTTTCAAGCACAAGATGAGAACGATTACATTCAAATAACAAACAGCTGGTTAAAAGAGAAATCTCAACTGGGTGATCTTATACATTTGCCGGCGGGAAATACTCCAATTCCTATTTATAAAAACTGGGAGTCTCATAAATTTGATTTTTTAAATCAGCTTTATTTTCAACAGGTCGATGAAGTGATTACAGGCTCTCAGCAAGGTT
>DAIRER010000464.1:0-2067 GCA_036795495.1 Pseudobdellovibrionaceae bacterium
ATGAGAAGGCCTTTTTTCAGGTTTCCTATAATGAGGTCCCTTACTTGGGGGCCATTAGCATGTCCAATTGCGAGGGTTTGAATGCCGAAGATCTTTCGGGGATCAATGAGTTGATTAATTTAATGATGGGCCCTGTTTTGTATGAGCAATATCTTAAAAACAAGGGAGAGTCTTTAACCCATGAGTTAATGAATGAACAAAATCAAAAAGTGGAATCGATTTTTACTCAATCTATAAATTCTGAATCATCAGAGGGCTCAATACTGCAACCCATAGCTCAACAAATCCATTTTAACTCAATAAATGCCTCTCGATCTCTAAAGGCCGCATTAGATCTTCATCATTTATTAGAATTTGGATCTTTTTTGCGTTTTGAGGGACTTCAGGGTTCTTTGATGCGAGCTCAAGAGCTTTTAGAAATGGGCCGAATGACTTTGTTTGTAAGTGAAATAAAAGACCTTAATTTAAATCATGTGGATCTTCTTGTGGATTATTCCAATTTAGTAAAAAAATTCGATTATAAAGATATCCCCTTACTCATTACGGCGTCTCAATTTAGTAAAGAAGATCTTTTTTCTCAGTCACAACTTTCTGAATCTCAACTCAATATACTTTTGCAATTTGAAATTCATTTAGACCGATTGTCGACAACACCCTATCTTTTTAAAGAGTCTTTAGAATTACTATTAATAAAATAGTTTTATTTGGTGGGTGACCCGGTCCTTGATTTTCACATTATCTAATGTGAGAATCAGTTATGGATGTAAATTATAAAAAATTTCAAGAATTTCTTAAGGGTTGTTTCGGAGTAAAAGAATTTAAGGTGTTTCCTCTTGCCGGGGATGCCTCTAGTCGCAAGTACTTTCGGATCGTTGTTGATAATGATTCTTTTGTCTTAATGGAGTGGGAGCCCTTTCATATTAAAGACTATCCTTTTTTAAGTGTACAAGATCATTTTAAAAATGCAGGTGTTCATGTGCCCGAAGTGGTACATCTTTCTGAAGTTTTGGGTTTAGTTTTATTAGAGGACTTGGGGGATTTAACCTTAGAGCGCAAGTTTTGGGAAAGCCAAAATCAACAAGGCTCATTGGATTTCTATAAAATGGCGATGGATGAGTTGATTTTAATTCACCATAAGGCTTCGGATATAAAATCAGACTGTACAGCATTTAAGGTTAAATTTGATACAGATAAGTTTATGTGGGAAATGAACTATGGATTTGATAATTTATTTTTAAAATTATTAAATATTCAAAACAGCGACAGTGTAACTCAAGAAATAAAGAACATATTTCTAGAAATTTGTACTCGTTTAGACCAAGAGCCGAAATATATTTCACATCGGGATTATCATTCTAGAAATCTGATGATCAAACAAGGCCAGATGAGAGTGATTGATTTTCAAGATGCTAGAATGGGGCCAGTTCAGTATGATTTAGTCAGTCTTTTGAAGGACTCCTATGTCGACTTAAATGACGAAATGAGTTCAGTTTTAATGAAGTATTATCTGGAAAAATCTAAAAATGATTTTGGTTATTCTCCTGTATCAAATTCGACCTCACTAAGTCATTTTGAAGAAATTTTTGAATTACAAAGTATTCAAAGGTGTTTTAAAGCCTGCGGAAGTTTTTCAAGTTTTTATAATCAGCGAGAAGATCGCCGGTACTTAAAATATATTGCACCAACCCTAAGAAAAGTATTAAAAAGCTTAAATCAATTTCCTGAATATAAGTCATTTTCAAACTTGATACTAGATTCTGCCGCTTTAGAAAAAGCCTATGCGGACCTCTAGGAGCAACAAATGAAAATCATGATGCTTACGGCGGGCGAGGGAACACGTCTTCGTCCCTACACCCATAAGTTACCTAAGCCGGCGCTCCCCTTTTTAGGAGTGCCCTTGTTGACCTATCCACTGACCTTAGTAAAAGATCTTGGTATAACAGATATTGTATTTAACACCTACCACTTGCCGGAGTTATTAAAAAAAACAGTTAGGGGTTTGTCTAAAGAAAATGGAAACATTCATTTTTCAGATGAAGTAGGACAAATTCGAGCGAGCGCTGGGGG
>DAIRER010000030.1:0-10522 GCA_036795495.1 Pseudobdellovibrionaceae bacterium
GTTTTACTCTTCTGGAAATTTTCACTGGAAAAGTTTTATGATTTTGATTTTCTGATTTTTGGTTCATGGATTTATATAAGTCAACGACACCTCCTAAAGGATTAAGAATGCCATTTAAGGCGTCCGCATTTTGAAGTTCAATAGGGACTAGAACCATGCCCTTGGGGATAAAGGTGTCCGCTGCCGGGGTGTCCTTTTCAGGTTCATTGGTCTGTCCTTTGGAGTTTAAGGGGCTCCCTCCATCATGAAGTGAACTGAAAAATGAAAAAATTCCCAAAGCAAAAAAAAGTATCAATAAAATTTTATTTTCTTTTAAAAAGACAAAATAAGCTTTCATATTATTTATCCTTCGGGGTGTTTTGATATTGAGGTTTTGAAATATAATAGGATTTTGCATTTTTTTGAATTTCTTGAACTTTATAGCTTGCTAAAACAGAAAGTCCGGCAAAAAACAAAAATAAAATTAGAGTTTCTACTAGGGCCTGACCTTTTATAGAATGATTGGAATCCATTTTTTATCCTTTTCAATAAGTGTGGTTGCGCAAATTCTATTAAAATGAGTTTTAAATTTTTCGAAATCCCCCAGTATTGGTTGCACTTGAAATTCTATATGCCATTCTAGTGCCAGCTTTTGTCGTGTTGAAAAGTCCAAAGACCGTTCGTAGATCGGAGCAAGGTCCGAATCCTGAGCGGTAAGATCGAAAATCGGAATTTCTAGAATTTTAGATTGTGAGTTATAGGTGATCCAGGGATTCAGTGAATTTAAGAATGGATATTTTGAGGACGAAAGATCTCTGTTAATGTTTTCTGATTTTTGGTGAATAATGTTTTTAGTTTCAGTTAAGAGTTCTTTTTGATTTATATCTAAAGTTATTTGTTGCAATTGGATTTTAGATAATTTTTTTTCAGCCAAGTCCATTCCTAGTCGATCATTGGAATAAAATGCCTCATTCCATTTGCGTTGAGCCTTTGCTTTTTGCGTACGATAGAGAGTGGATTTTGTATTCCATGAAAGTAATTTTTGTGCTTGTGATTGTGCGTAAAGTTGCAACTCCAATTGTTTTTTAAAACAATCAGAATCAGATTTTGTGAATTCTAAAATAATTCCAGAAAAAAACATAAAACCTAAAAATATACTTAAGAAAAGAGGTAAAAGAATTACAAATAGAGTGAGGGCATACCCATTTTTGGATTTTATGTTTTTCATTGTAAACACTTTCGCTTCATAAGTCCTAAACTCTTAAAGCCATTTTATTTGTGTTCTAAGTTTAAATAAATGGGTGTTAGTGCCGTTTTTGAAATGAAGATCTCTGGTATTGAATAATATAAAACTTTTAGAGTTTTTTCGTTGTAAATACGCACCTCGATTTTTGATTTATTGCCAAACTGACCTTTTTTTATAAAAACATTTTTCTGTTCATTCAACACAAGTAGAAATTTTAGTTTTTTTTCTAATTCCATTTTGCAATTGGATACGGGCTTAGAATCTAAGCAGTAAAAAGCATTTTCGATTAAATAGTGAGATCCTAAAAAAAGAATAGATCGATATAAAGTATAGAAAAATAGAATTAAAAATATCAAAATCAAAGGAAACGAAATCAAAAATTCAACCAGGGATTGACCTTTCGATGAAAGAATAGATTTTTTAGGGAAATTTATAATATTTTTCATATTTAAAATTATATTTATGCGGTTGTCGTTGTTTTTAAAATTCTATTTCGATTTCCAATGGTATTTCTAATTATTGTGTTGGTGTTTATTTTGTATTTGAGGCTTTCGATGGTCCGCTTGAGTTGACGGCGTCATCAAAAAAACTACTGAGATCTTTTTTTCGGGTTGCGGAGGCTGGGACTTCATAGGCATTTTGTTTTTGTGAGTTTGTTCCACCAAGGGCTTGTGCTACGTTTGAAAATTGAATATTGAGATTGGCTCCCACTACTTTTATGACAGAAATACTACCAACGGCCACAATGGCAACAATAATAAGGTATTCAATGAGCCCCTGTCCTTTTTTGTTAAAATGAACGAAAATTTTAAAATCCATTTAACACCACCTTTTGAAATTTTATTGATAAGATTGATAAGATGGTTGTGCAAAATCCAGACTCATCTAGGATTAAACGTAGTCATATATGGGCCAATTTCATCTGGTTTTCGGACACTCTAATAATTTATTAATGCTTAAAATAGCCCAGTTAACTACGAAAGAAGTCAATTTTCTATCTCGGGAGTTGACTCAGTTTATGGTTAAGATCCGACCCGGTGTTATTGGGGCTTTGCACGCTTGTACAATTTGTAAAATCGACTTTACAAATTGTAAATATGATCTTAATTATATGAAACTTATGAAGAATAGAATATGAACAGAACTTATTTCTGTTCGCCTGTCTAAAGAAAACCCTCTAATTCAGGTTATTGTTGGGCTGCGTCAAGCTGGTAAAACTACAGCGATTAAATCTGCTTTGAATCACAGGGGCGTTTATGAGTCTGCAGATTCGCCGACACCTTTAAATGCTGAAGTTATTTTTAATTGGTGGGACCAAGCCCTAAAAAGCAAAGATAAAATTCTTGCAATCGATATTGCAAGGTTTACTGCAAGATCGTGGTGCTATAGCTACGATTCAACATTACTTGAATTTATTGGAGCAAGGTTTTTTACTTTCATGCATTAACCGTTTCAGTGGATCTCCTTTTCAAGTTAAAAAATCACCCCCTAAAATAATTATTCATGATAATGGACTTCTTCGTGCCTTTCATCGCCCTGTCAGTGCGCCTCTTCAGCCAGATCTTCTCGGGCGATACTTTGAAAATCTCGTTGGGGCTCGAATGATTCAAGCCGGATGGGATGTGTACTATTGGACTCAACGAAATCATGAAGTTGATTTTATTGTGATAACCCCTGACAACGAACATCTTGCTATCGAAGTTAAAAGCAATACGACAACAGTAGAAGAACTCTCGGGTTTAAAATATTTTATAAAAGAAAATCCTGAATTCAAACCCGTAACCCCAGGTAAACACGATATTTAGCCAAAAGTGTTATTTTATTCATGATTTGGCTAAATATCGTTGAATTTTAGCCAAAATGGTGGTTTATATGTGCATATTGGCTAATTATTTGATTCAATAGAGAAGGGGTTAAATGCTAGTAGGTCGAGAGGAAGAGCGAAAAATTCTAGAATCTCTTTTGCATGCTTCAGAAGCGCAGTTAGCCGTAGTTTATGGCCGCAGAAGAGTTGGAAAAAGTTTTTTGATTCGCGAGAGCTACAAAAATCACGTGGTCCATTTTTTTGAAGGACTAGAAAATCAATCTACAAAAAAACAAATACAAAATTTTCTATTCCAAATGAGGCAGCAAGGGCTTGGGAATCATTCGGCTCATACTTGGGCCGAGGCTTTAAGCCATCTTGTACCAAAAAGAAAATCTGAAAAGATTGTGATCGTGCTGGATGAATTTCAATGGATGGCCAACAATCGAACAGAACTAGTGAGTGTATTTAAAATGATGTGGGATCAATACTTTTCCAAATCAAAAAATATAGTGATTATTTTATGTGGTTCGATAGCTTCCTTTATGGTTAAAAAAGTGCTTAAATCAAAGGCGTTGTACGGTCGAGTGCATCACTCTATTCATCTTAAACAATTTTTATTAGCCGATAGTCAGCGCATGTTACCCCAATTGAATATTCAAGAAGTTATTAAGCACCACATGTTAATGGGTGGAATTCCAATGTATCTAAATTTAATGAAAGGATCTAACTCACTTTCATTGGGATTGGAACAATTAGCCTTTCAAAAAGACGGTTTTTTTTATCAGGAGTTTGATCGTATCTTTACAAGTCACTTCGGAAGTCATACACGCTATCAATCCATTGTTCAGTGTCTACATGAACATCCGATGGGGTTAAGCCGGGCGGATATTTCAAAATTTTCGGGTCAAGAATCAGGAGGGGTACTTACAGAGGCACTTTATAATTTGGAAATTGCAGGATTTATTCGTTCTTTGGATTTTAGCATTGGTGAAAAAAAGAAGCATCAGACTTTATATCTGATGAGTGATTACTTTTTAAAATTTTATTTGGAATTTATTTCGCCTAATAAGAAAAAAATTGAAAATCATCAAAAAAATATATTTCTCAAAATTGCTCAGACACCAGCTTATTTTAGCTACCTTGGAACATGTTTTGAAAAAATTTGTTTGGAACATTCTGCTATCCTAGCTGAGCTTCTTGGGTTTTCGGATGTTGATTACAATGTAACGCCCTATTATCAATCACAGAAAATTCCTGTACAGATAGATTTACTATTTGATCGAGCTGACAACGTTATTACCTTATGCGAAATAAAATGGCGAGAGCAAACCATGGGGATCAATCTCATTAAAGAAGTTGAAAAAAAAGTCGAATCTCTTTCTAAGCTGTACCCACGAAAAACCATACAAAAAGTACTAATCACAAAGAGTGAGCCCTCGAAAGATCTTCTAGGCACCGGCTATTTTTATAAAATTATTAAAGCAGAAACTTTAATAAGCAGCCAGAAGAAATAAAGCTATTTCTTCTTAGGCTTCGCCTTTGCCGACTTGGCAGAAGGTTTAGCAGATGGCTTTGACGGTGCACTTTTCTTTGCTGCGGGTTTGGTTGCTGTAGATTTAGCAGAAGCAATGGCTTTTGTATTTTTTTGAGAGGACTTTGCTCCGGCTCCAGAGGTCGCAGTATGAGAAGATTTTTTGGCGACGGGATTGGATTTCGCGACTGTCTTTAAAGCTTTCTGGGGTTGCTTGCTGGCTGAAGTTTTTAAAACCACTGAAATTTTATTATTTTCAGGCTTTTGTTTATCAGTAGTTTTTCCAGCGGTAGATATTCCGGAGACAACTTTACCTGAAGCCGTTTTTCCAGCGGCCGCTTTTCCAGAGCCTTTGGCCTCTTTTTGAGCTTGGGCGTGTTCTTTTTCTTTTATTTTATCTTGGGCCTTTTCTTGAGCTTTATCTGAAGCCTTTTTTTGTTTTCTCATTTGAATGATGAGATCCAAAATTTCATAGGCTTCTTTTTGAAGATCGTTTTCATAAATAAAACGATAAAAACCCTCAATTTCAGGGCTTTGACGGAATTTTTTGACGGAGGTGGGCAGACTGTCGGACTGCGTAAAGTCAATGGAGTTACCGTCTTTTGAGAGTTTTACTTTTTCTGCCATGGATCACCTCGATAAAGTTAATGTTCTAAGTAAGACTTAGCAATCTAGTGGATTTAACCAGAATGGTCAATAGAGCTCTTGACAATAAGCCCACCCATAAATCAACAATATCCCATGCAAAAATTGGAATCAAAACCCGTCGTTGAAAAAATAAGAGAACAAGTTCTTCAAAAATCCGATGCATTTCAAAAAAAATACCATCGAAAACCCCATTTGGCCGTGATTCTGGTGGGGGATGATCCCGCAAGCCATGTTTACGTCCGTAATAAACATGTGGCCTGCGAAAAAGTGGGCTTTCAATCCACGAACCATCAAATGCCCGCCATAACTCAGGAACAAGAGCTAATATCCCATATACAAAAACTCAATCAGGATTCGGCTGTCGATGCGATACTGATTCAACTTCCACTTCCCTCTCACATAAACAAAGAGAGAGTTTTGGCTCATTTGGATCCCCATAAAGATCCGGACTGTTTAACCGAAGCAAATCTCGGAAAGTTTTTTTCTGGAAACTCCGTTGTTAAGCCCTGCACTCCTTGGGGAGTGATGCGCATTTTAGAGCATTATAATATTTCAGTTACTGGAAAAGATGTGGTGGTCATTGGGCGAAGTTTGATCGTGGGAAAACCTATGGCCTGTTTGCTTTCCGATGCCAATGCCACGGTCACGTTGTGCCACTCAAAGACTAAAAACTTGGCGGAAAAAACAAATCAAGCCGATCTTGTGGTTGTGGCGGCTGGAAAACCTCGATTTTTTGGTAAAGAGTATTTTAATGCAAAGTCAGTGGTGATTGATGTGGGAATTCATGGCAGTGGAAGCGGTCAAGGGCTGTGTGGGGATGTGAAGTATGATGAAGTTTATCCTCAGGTTTTGGCCATTACCCCGGTTCCTGGTGGTGTCGGGCCAATGACTATCTCGACACTTTTAGAAAACACAATGGCCTTGGCTGAAGCCCGAGCGCAAAAACTAGAAAATAAAAAATAAAAAATGAATTAAAGAAATGAGGTTGAAATGGAATCCGTAGTATTTATCGCTGGTCAGCGCACTCCCTTTGGAGCCTTTGGTGGATCACTTAAAGGGGTTTCTGCAACGGAACTCTCGGTGATGGCCGCTCAGGGAACTTTAAATCAAATTCAATTTTCAAAAGAACAAATCGATCATGTGATTGTGGGAAATGTCGTTCAATCGGGTTCCGATGCGGCCTATCTTCCACGTCATGTGGGTTTGAAATTAGGGTTACCTCAGTCGACAGGAGCTTATCTAGTGAATCGCTTGTGTGGCAGTGGTTTTCAGTCTTGGATAAATGGGGCTCAGATGCTTTTGTTGGGAGAGGCTCAGGCCGTTTTGGCGGGCGGCGTGGAGCAAATGTCCCAAGTCCCCTATGTGGCCCGCAATGTTCGTTGGGGAAATAAAATGGGATCCATGGAGCTTGAGGACTATATGACGGCGGCACTCACGGATGCTCATGTTCAATTGCCCATGGCGATGACGGCAGAAAATTTAGCTGAAAAGTATGGAATTTCAAAAGAAGAAAGCGATCTTTACTCGTATCAATCTCAAATGCGTTTTAAAAAAGCAGAGGAGGCGGGAGTGTTTAAATCTGAAATCACCCCCGTGGTTCTGCAGGATAAAAAGGGCAGTCTTACGATAGACAAGGATGAACATCCACGTCGGGATGCCGAGATAGAAAAAATTCGCGCGATGAAGCCCTTGTTTAAAAAAGAGGGGGTCGTGACGGCCGCCTCAGCCTCGGGAATTGTCGACGGGGCTGCCTTTTCATTACTCACAACAGCCACTCAAGCTCAAAAATGGGGAGTTAAACCTTTGGCAAAAGTATTGGGTTGGTCGGCCGTTGGTTGTGATCCAAAAATTATGGGCATTGGGCCTGTCGCCGCGATTCAATCGGTTTTGAAAAAATTAAACATGAACCTCAATCAGATGGATATTGTCGAAGTGAACGAGGCCTTTGCCGCTCAGTACTTAGCTGTTCAGAAAGAACTTCAATTGGATTCTGCCCGAACAAATATGAATGGCGGGGCGATTGCTGTGGGCCATCCCTTAGGAGCCTCGGGAACACGGATCATGAATCATTTGGTTTACGAATTGCATCGTCAAAATAAAAAATATGCCGTGGGCAGTGCCTGCATTGGCGGAGGTCAAGGCATCGCCGTGGTGATCGAACGATTTTGACTTGTGGCAAAAAAGGATAGCCTAGCCTCAATAAATGAATTCGATTACAGTTTCTCTTGAATGTGATTTTGATCCCCATTTTTTGATTCACCATTTTTAGAGGAGAATATATGAAACCCTACGAAGCTCCCGATTTTTTAGAAATTGATAGTTATTTTTCTGATGAAGAGAAAATGATTCGCGATACGGTTCGACAGTATGTGAGTAAAGAAATCATGCCCATTATCGCTGACGCCTATGATAAAGGGGAATTTCCAAAGCAGTTGATTCCGGGTCTTGCAGAATTAGGAACCTTGGGAGCAACAATTCAGGGTTATGGTTGTGCCGGACTTAATTATACTTCTTATGGCCTTATTATGCAGGAATTAGAGCGCGGAGATAGCGGCATTCGTAGTTTTGTGAGCGTTCAAGGGGCCCTTTGCATGTATCCAATTTCAGCCTTTGGAACTGAAGAGCATAAGAAAAAATATCTTCCGAAAATGGCTAAAGGAGAGTGGATTGGTTGCTTTGGTTTGACGGAGCCGGATTTTGGATCAAACCCGGGAGGGATGATCACACGAGCGAAAAAAGACGGAAATGATTACGTGCTGAATGGGTCAAAAATGTGGATTACAAATGGTGGATTGTCTCATGTCGCCATTGTTTGGGCTAAAAACGATGAAGGTAAAATTGTAGGCTTTATTGTGGATCGGGACACTCCTGGATTTAAAGTCAGAGATATTGAAAAAAAGTTTTCATTAAAAGCCTCAATTACTTCAGAATTAATTTTTGAAGACTGTCGAGTTCCGGCCTCTCAGCAATTGCAAGTGCAAGGGTTGAAGGGGCCTTTTGCTTGTTTAAATAATGCTCGTTTTGGGATTTCATGGGGAGCCTTGGGCGCGGCTATGGCTTGTTATGATGAAGCTTTAAATTATGCTAAAACGCGCATTCAATTTGATAAACCCATCGCGAGTTTTCAGTTGGTTCAGGCAAAGCTAGCGAATATGGTGACGGAAATTACAAAAGGCCAATTGTTAGCGCTTCATGTGGGTCGGCTTAAGGATGAAGATAAAGCCCAGGCCCATCATATTTCGATGGCTAAAATGAATAATGTTTCAACGGCATTACAGATCGCTCGAGTGGCTCGGGATATTTTAGGTGCCAGTGGGATCACTTATGAATACCAAGCCGGAAGACATATGTTGAATTTAGAAAGTGTAAATACTTATGAAGGAACAGAAGATATTCATCGTTTGGTGATTGGTGAAAAGATCACGGGAATTCCCGCGTATCGATAGGGAAAAAAGTATTAAGATATTATAATGTTAATGCATAAAGTCATTTCAGAGGGAGCTAGTAAGTAGTATAGGCTCGTCCTCTTGCAAATCAATGGGGCTGTGTTAGAACGCGCGGAGTGTTTTAATAGAAAGAGGATCTATGCCCCCAAAAATTGAGCTTTTAGCCCCCGCCGGTTCTTATAGAAAATTAGAGTATGCCTATGCGTTTGGTGCGGATGCGGCCTATATCGGTGTTCCCTTTTTTAGTCTTCGGGCTCGTGAAAATGAATTCAATCTCGAAGAACTTGAGCGAGCCATTCAATTGGCGCGGCGTTTGAATAAAAAAATCTATGTCACAGCAAATGTTTTTGCCCGCAATAGAAAAATTTCTTCGTTTGAGCAACAAATGCAAGAATGGGTTCATCTTAAGCCGGATGCTTTAATTATGAGTGATCCTGGTCTTATGATGATGGTCCGAGAAAAATTTCCTGAAATTCCTCTTCATCTTTCTGTGCAGGCCAATTGTATGAATTGGCAAGGTGTTAAGTTTTGGCACAAGTCCTTAGGAGTCGAACGCGTGATTCTTTCTCGAGAATTGCATGTGAATGAAATTCGAGAAATTAAACAAAGAGTTCCAGAGGTTGAACTGGAGGCTTTTGTTCATGGAGCGATCTGTATTGCCTATTCAGGCAGATGTTTAATGTCTTCTTATTTTAGTTACCGTGATGCCAACCAAGGGGTTTGTGATAATTCTTGTCGTGAAAAATTTAAAGTTTTTGAAGTCGATAAAAAACAAGATAAGGACTACTACCTAGAAGACTTAAGAAATAAAGGTGAATTCTATCAAATCGAAGAAGACGAAAACGGCACTTACTTGATGAATGCCAAAGATTTAAGACTGATTGATCATTTAAAAGAAATTATTGATGCCGGCGTGATTTCATTAAAAATTGAGGGTCGAACTAAGTCTGAACATTATGTGGCCTTAGTCTGTCGATCTTACCGCCGAGCGCTTTCGGATTTAGAACAAGGCAAAGGTTTTGATCCGGCTTTGTATTCAGAACTCGATAAAATTGCAAATCGAGGTTATCACTCTGGATTCATGGTGACCGAGACCAATCAGGATTCACAAAATTATGATGCTTCAACTCCAAGGTATTTTACTCAAAAATTTGCAGGACTTATTTTGGAATCAACACCAGAGACGCCTGAAGGATATATTCCATTTGAGGTCAGAAATAAATTAATGGTGGGTCAAGAGTGTGAAATTCTAGAGCCCCAAGGTGGAAATCATGACTTTACAGTTCAGGCAATTATGAATGCAAAAATGATGGATGTTCCAGTGGCCCATGGTGGGACAGGTTTGCATTATATAAAATTTGATCGAAAGCCGGAGCCGTTTTCTATTCTCAGTGTAAAGACCAGCCACTTTCATAAAGAACCACCTAAAGTCAAAGACAGTCCAGACTTGGTGCTTTAAGAATAGATTAGGACTTTGAGCCGCCCTCTTTGGATTGGATGTAGGTGTTGCGAATCCAAAGCCGGATGGCTTTTAAATAGGCATCATTGAGTGCAAAAAAATTAAACTGATGTTCGTAGGTTTCTTTTTCTTTGTTTTCTTTGATGTAGTGGCATTTACCTAGTATTTCCATCAGATCTACTTCATTTTCTGAAGTTAAAATAAATTTTCTAAAACTTCCAATTTGTAACATTTTCGTCGAATGAAAGTTAATTGCGGCCTCTGAAAGATCAATTGTCTCTACAGCATAACCAATCTTTAAAGGGCTTTGAGAGGGCACATACTGTAATTCAATCGGCATTTCTTTAAATAAAAGAAAATTCAGCTCTAAATAAAACTGCTTTAAGAAGTAGGCTCGATCTATTGG
>DAIRER010000031.1:0-10460 GCA_036795495.1 Pseudobdellovibrionaceae bacterium
GTCCCCATCACAACATCCATGGCTTTGGCGGCACAGAGATGGTGACTGACCGGGCAAATGCCGCAAAGTCGTTGTACTAGCACAGCCGCCTCCCAGTAGGGACGACCTTGCACAAACTTTTCAAAGCCTCGAAACTCTACGATATGAAGTCGAGATTCTACCACTTCATTTTTTTCGTTCAATTTAATGGTGACTTTTCCATGACCTTCAACTCGAGTCACAGGTTCAATGGTGATTTTTCTGATATTAGTCATATTTAAAACTCGCATAGGGGGTTTGGGTTAGGGATTTACCACTAGAGACTTGGACCAAGACATCCCATAAAAGATCGGCACTCGGTGGACATCCAGGAAGAAATAAATCTACTTTAACAACTTCATGGCAAGGGTAAACTCGATCCAAAATGATTGGAAGTTCTTCATCGTTAGGGATGATCGGATTTGTGAGGGTGGGACCTTTGTGATAAACCTCATCAAAAATATCTTTAAGGGGAATTCCATTGCGCATGGCCGGAAGGCCGCCTGTAATGGCACACTGACCAACAGACACTAAAATCTTGCAGTGTTTTCGGAACTGGCGAAGGACTTTCACATTATCTGAATTACAACAACCCCCTTCAACTAAACCAATATCACATTCTTTTGAAAACTCTTTAATGTCATCAATGGGGGATTTGTTAAATTCAAAAATATCGACCAGTTGAAGAATGCGTTCGTCAATATCTAGAAACGACATATGACAACCAAAACAACCCGCAAGAGAGGTCGTTGCTAAAATAAGTTTTTTAGAGGGAGTGCCTGTCATAAACCCTCCTTAGATTTTTTTTCAATATCGCTTCCGATAGGTGCGCGATCAAATTTTCTTTCTCCAATGGGAGTTTGATAATGAAGACCTTTCGTCAAAAGAGCTCCCACAGGGCAAATCTCCATAGCCGCTTTCGCGGTTTTTTCTGTTAAGGCCTCTGGGTCCGTTCGATCGATCGTGATTTCAATTTCATGACCTCGTTCTGTAAAACCAAAAAGATCGTGTCCATCCTTTGCCTTAACTCCCCGAACGCATCGCAGGCATTGAATGCAGCGATTGTGCTCGATCAGAAGATGCGGAAGTGTAGCATCCATTTTTCTTTGAACAAAAGAATAGGGATAGCGAGGCACATCAATGCGGTAACGATATCCTAAGGCCTGGAGCTCACAGTTTCCACTTTTTTCACAGCTTGGACACATATGATTTCCTTCGACAAAAAGCATTTCAATTAGACCTTTTCGAAGATTTATAATTTCCTCAGAGTCGTTTTCAACTGTCATTCCATTTGAAACCAGAGTCGTGCATCCCGAAGTAAAACGGCCATTGACTTTAACAGTGCAAACACGACAAGTTCCTGCAGCTCGCAGGCTTTTAAAGTCACAAAGGGTCGGTATAAAAACTCCATTTTCACGCGCGGCTTCGACAAGAGTTTGCCCTTCTTTGGCGGGAAGAGCTTTTCCATCAATTTTTATTTCTAAATTACCTTGCTCCATAATCAATCCTGACTTTCTTTTTCTAAAAGAGGGGTGCGTTGAGCGACTTTACAAGATTCTGCAATGGCAAAGTTTAAATCGAATTGTGAAATATAGTCCACATCCTGTCGCACTTCGCGATTGTAGAGATCTTTAAAATTTTCTAGAGTTGTTAGTAAGGGATTCGGAGAGGTTTGTCCCAAACCACAGCGAGAGGTGGATCGAACCAGTTGACCTAAATCTTTGATCCCTTGAAGGTCTTTTTTTGTACCATTCCCCACCATTATTTTTTCAAGTTGATGTAACAATAAAGTATTGCCCGCGCGACAAGGAACACAGAATCCACAGGACTCTTTAGTAAAAAACTCCATATGGTTGTGGACAATAGAAAATAAATCTCTTTTTTTATTGAAGATTGTAAAAGCCCCCCCTGTAGATAAATCCGAATAACAAATTTTTCGATCAAATTGTTTTTCAGAAATACATTGACCTGAAGGGCCGCCGACTTGAACAGCCAGGGTGTCTTTGGCTCCACAAAGTTCTAAAATTTCTCGAATCGATTTTCCCCACTCGAGTTCATAAATTCCAGGCCGTTCGCAATCTCCAGAGATACTTAAAAGTTTTGTACCTGTAGATTCAGAAGTTCCCAGTTTTGAAAACCACTCCGCACCATGAAGTAAAATTTTAGCGGCGCAACCGTAGGTTTCTGGATTGTTGACGATGGTGGGTTTATGCAAATAACCAGAGACCACAGGAAAGGGCGGTCGATTGCGGGGTTGACCGCGTTTGCCCTCTGCGGATTCAATCAGTGCGGACTCTTCACCACAAATGTAGGCACCCGCTCCCATTTTAATATGAATATCAAAATTAAAACGGGATCCAAGTATGCGTTTACCTAATAATTTTTGAGCTCGCATATTTTCTAAAACATTTTCTAAATGTTCCCTCAAATAGTCATACTCACCACGTAAATAGACAAAACCTTGTTTGGCTTCAATGGCGTAGGCTGCAATGGTCATTCCCTCGAAAATCAATTGAGGAAGTTCCGTCATCAGAACGCGGTCTTTAAATGTACCCGGCTCGCCTTCATCCACATTGCAAAAAACATATCGAGTGTCAGAATCCGTACTGCGGCAAAATCCCCACTTCTGACCCGTCGGGAAACCGGCTCCGCCTCGTCCGCGAAGTTTTGATTTTTTAACTTCATCGATAACATCAAGAGAGGATTTCTCCATAGTTTTTTTCAATGCGGCCCCTGGAGTATAGTCACTAAAAAAGACAGGCCCTTTTTCAAAAACTTTATTGATCACATGGGTGTCTTGAAGTTTTTCATGAATTTTTGAAATAGAAGTACCTTTTTTCATTTCGTTCACCAGAACATTGATTTTCGCTGGAGTCAGTCGAGTAAAGATTCTGTCGTTGATCATGGCGGCAGGTTCTTGATCACTCATCCCAAGACAAGAGGTTTTGTACAGTCCAATTTTTTGATCGGATGAGGTTTCGCCAAAAGGGATTCCCGCCTCTTTTTCAAAGGCTTTTTCAGCAGCTAAGGCTCCAGCCATTTCTGCGGTGGCACTGGTGTTTAGATAAACGGTGTAGTTTCCACGATGATTTTTTGAAAAAAAATGATAAAAAGTAGCGGTGCCTTCAACCTGAACTTGAGGGAGTTCGAGTTCTTCGGCAAGCAGGGCTATAATTTCAATGGGTATATATCGATATTCGTCTTGAACTTCTCTAAGCATCGGAACAAGTTGAGTGGCATCGTGATTGTATTTTTTAAGAAGCGTTTGGATTGTCGATGAAAAATTAGTTGTGCTCATGCTGACCCCATAATGATTTGGACACTATGGTAGGCTTATTTTTTCATTTTGCAAAGAGCATTCTGCAAAAGTTTTTATATGAAAATTTTTGTCGGTAAACTTTGAATTTTTGTTTCAGGTCATTCCAATGTAAATACACATTACCAGAGAGGCACACAGCACCGGAGACACCTAAAATATAATTAAACTCTGTGACTCCAATCGCGGCGCCTAATGTCAAAGAAGTCATAACTGTTGATACCACACCGACACCAATCATGGTCAAAAAACGCACGCGTTCCATGCTTTTGTAGAGAGTAGGATTTTTTTCTCGGTCTTCGAAAATACTTTTAATGTTGGTATCCCAGGGTAAACCATGGGCACTGAGGATTTGTTCCTGCTTTTTTTGTCGTATGTAAGTAACAAATCGTTCTAATGTTCCTTGGGCTAACATTCCCTGGGCTGAAGCCAATAGAACACCCGTTTCAAATTTTAGAAAGCTAAAGTCATTAAAAATCGGGGCTTCTGGTTGAAGCAGGTAACCGGCGCCGAGAACGACCCCTGCGACGATATTGGCATAGAGGACTTCTAAAGTGTACCACTTAGTGGCGACTTCAGCGAGACGAGCATCTTCTAGGGATTGCTGAATCCAACCTTTTTTATTCAGAAATCGAGTTTCCCAATCCAGGTTAATCATAAGTCCCCAACTCATGAGTCCGGCGGCTAAACCTCCTATCAAAGAGGTTTCTAAATTTAAACCATATTGCAAAAGTATAATTTGAGTGGCACTTCCTCCAATACCAACAAAACGAACATTGGCCATTGTGATCCGCCAAGGGTGAAGCTCACTATAGTCCCGAACCGCCTGCGAAAGAGACCGACTGAGTGAAAGAGTGACGGACTTAGCGTTATGAAACCCTTTGGAAAGGGGTTTTAATAAGGGAGGAAGGCTTTCTTGAACACGGGGTTGTTTCTGATCTCCCGGCATAACAACGACAAACTGTGTTTGGATATGCGAGAGTAAACCCAAGGATTGAAGGACCGTTTTGATGTTTTGATTCAATTCTGCAGGGTTTTTGCCTTCAATGGTTCGTGTTTCAATCTGAGGGAGGTGGTAGTGTTGTACAAACTCTGATGAGTTGTTTGACAAAGTATTCGTAGGTATTACGGGTTGAAATGAATAATTGATTTCGTCCTTTTGGGGCTCAGATTGGGCCAGGGCTTTTTGGCTTAGGGTGAAGCCTAAAATTAAGATCAAATTGAATAATAAAAGCTTGAACCTAGACACTCTGTTTGAACTCCTGAAAATGAATTTCCTAAAACCAAAAGCAAGGTGCGAACATAGCAGATCTCAGCTTAAATTTCATGTCTTTTATTTATCATATGTTTTTATTGTACCGATGACTTTTACTTATGGTGGGAGGTTTGTGATTCGAATTGTATTTGACCCTATGACCATGTTCCGAGTAAGTCTAAACAATCAGATGTAGAAAGGTGTTATGCCAGAAGAACAAAAGACTGTAGTTTCTAAGCGAAAATGGACAAGTCTAGAAATCGCAGATCAGATGTTTAAAGACGCCTTTCTTGTCAAAAAAACCCGTTTTTCTCATCTTCACCCAAACCTTACTAACGAAGAACTTCAAAAAAAAACTATTGAGTATTTTAAAAAATTAAATCAGGAAAAAGACCAATGAAGAGTCTTCTTGATGTATTAAAGGATGTTGTGGATCGCTTCGATGAAGCAAGTATCGAGTACTTTCTTGTCGGCTCATTAGCGGCTATGTATTATGGTCGTCCTCGCTTTACTCAGGATGTTGATTTGGTTGTGAGAATTAAAGCCCGACAGATTTCACAATTTGAGAATTTATTTCAAATCGATGAATATTATTGTCCACCCAAAGAAGTTTTGCATGATGAAATTATCAGACGAGGGAGCTTTAATCTCATCAATCAAAGCTCAGGGATTAAGGTTGATATTGTGATTGATAAGGAAACTGCTTTTTATAATTCTGAATTCTCTCGAAGAAAAAAACTCGAGATTGCTCCTGGAATTAATGTTTTTATAGCATCCCCCGAAGATTTAATTCTAAAAAAACTTGAATATTACCGTGAAGGCCAATCTGAAAAACACTTAAATGACATTCGTGATATCATAATGAATGTAAAGATCGATGAGACTTATATTCAAGAATGGATCGTGCGACTGAATCTTAAAGATGAATGGTGTAAAGTATAGTTTTAAAAAATATAAGACAAACTGAGTGATTTAAATAAATTGATGGAATATAACTTCTTCGGTCGTATTTTCATCTGAAACATTAACATGAAGTTCCCAGACACCATTCATTAAAAAGTAAATTTTTGAAAGTACAAATCTTCCCACTTTCAAATTTCCAAAAATATTTGTTTCAGTTGTGATTTTTATGGGAGATGAACCATGGGGTTTCCCAGTTTCACAAAGGCTCATCCAAAGGTGAGCTTTAATTTTTTTTCCAACCCACTGTTCTTTCTGGGTTGCAGGATCTCTAAAGATGAGTCGTGCGCGACCTTCAGAAGAATTACTTTTAGTATAAAGATGTGGAGTGTCGTCCCATTCAAGTTCTACACAAGAATTAAATTGTGCAAGATATTTTTGTCCTGAAGAACACGGACTGCCATAGGAAGCCGTTGTATAAAATAGAAAACTAAAAAACATAAGCAATAGAGCTGAAGTAGTAGTAAAAGATCGCATAAAACCTCACTTTTTTAGATAAAAAAACGTATTTCAAAAGTCAGTTCATTTTGATCTGAAGGAAAGATTTCTACACATTTAGACTGACTGTAGGATTGAAGACCTAATAAAAGAATGGCTGAAAATAAAATTGATCTCATATGTATTTACTCCTCAGTTATTGGGGTTTTATATCTTAACTTCAGACAGTTGTTTTAATTTTTTTCTTTTTTGGAAATTTTTACTTATGGCGGGGAGGGGGGTATTTTGGAACACGATCAATGAATTTGAAATAAGGATCCACTTTAACTTCTTCCGCGTCTTTGAGATAGGGCTTTATCTTATTGTAATTACGTTGATCACCAGGGGTAACAAAGGTGACGGCTTTTCCAGATCGACCGGCGCGAGCGGTTCTACCAATGCGGTGAAGAAAGTCCTCTCCTTCAAAAGGGAGATCAAAATTAAATACATACTCAACGTGGGGTACATCGAGACCTCGGGCTAAAAGATCTGTGGTCACCATGATGCGAATCTCTCCAGCTCGAAACTCTCGAACCACGCGGTTACGGTGGCCTTGAGTCAACCCTCCGTGAATGTAATCCGTTTCATAGCCATATTCTTTTAAGTATTTACCGACGGTTTCACAGCGTTCTTGATCGCCAGCAAAAAGAATCACTCCACCTTTCGTGGCATTGAGTTCATCCAACAGTCGATCATTTTTCATGGTTCGGTCTAAAAAAAGCACTTTTTGTTTAAGCCCTGTCACGGGTTCTTCGGCTTGAGCGGCGCGGATCATTTTATATTCGCCATGGATAAATATTTTAGCTATGGCTTCTACATTTGAGTTAAAACTCGCAGAGAACATAAATGTTTGTTGAGGTCCACGAAGTGTACTTTGAATTTGTTTAAGTTGGGGAGCAAAGCCCATGTCCAACATACGATCGGCTTCATCAATGACCATGAGTTGAACTTTTTGAAGAAGAAGTTTGTTCGTTATAAGATGATCATTGAGGCGGCCAGGAGTTCCAATGATCAATCTTGGATTTTTTTTTAGTTGGCTGACTTGTTTTGCACTCGGAAGTCCTCCGATGACAAGACACGTGGAGACCGGCAATTCCGCACAGAGCTCTTCAAAAACCTTATGAATTTGTTGAGCCATCTCTCGGCTGGGAGCAAGAATCACAGCTCGTGAATCCGATTTTTTTTGTAAATGAGTCAAAAGAGCTAAAGCAAAGGCCAAGGTTTTTCCACTTCCAGTTTGCGCAATTCCAATAAGGCTAGATCCATCAAGCCCAGCGGGGATGGCTTGGGTTTGAATCGGTGTCGGTGTTGTGATTTTCATTTTTTCTAGGGCTTTTAAAAGTTCTGGAGCCAAAGACATTTCGCTAAATAATTTCATATGTCGGTATTCCTAAATAATTTCGAAAGACATAACACAAGCGGGTAGGATGAGATAGAACTATTTCATTTTACTTGAGCTGCAAGGATCTGCCCCAGGGCGATGCCCCCATCATTTGGGGGAACTTGATGATGCCAAAAGACTTCAAAGTGGTTCTGGCGGAGTTTTTGAATGATGAGTTCAGTCAGTAGACGATTTTGAAAAACACCACCAGAAAGGACCACATTTTTTTCGCCACAATGTTGGGCGACACTCAGGGCTCCTTCGGCCAAGGCATTATGAAATTTAAAAGAAACCAGTGCAAGATCCTCCTTCTCTTTTTGAATACTTTCGATCATAGGCCCCCAGTCCAAAAGAATATTATTTTCAGTTTGAATTAATGGCAGGAAATAGGCCAGAGTTTGCGCATCAGAATTAAATGGACTTGTAGAATTTATATAATTCTCGGCCATGGATTGCAGTCGCTGAGCGATTTCGCCCTCGTAACTCTGAGGTTCTACAAACCCCAAAAGGGCCCCCAAAGCATCAAAAAGTCGACCCATACTGGAAGTGCGTGGAGAGTTAATATTTTTCTCAATTTGTTTAAAGAAAGAGCACTGAATCTCCAATGGAAATACAGATGTCGCTTCTAAAGCAAGTTTAGAGTTACGTTGAAGTTCGCTCAGAATTCCGGCCAGGGCTCGGAGGGGTTCTTTAGAAGCTCGATCTCCTCCAGGAAGAGGAAAGGGGCGCAGGTTGCCCAAGCGTTGAAAGCCATTGCGAGTGATTTTTAAAAATTCGCCCCCCCAAAGAGTTCCGTCAGACCCCAAACCGGTGCCATCCCATACTAAAGCCAGGGCGGGTGGGGAAAGGGAATTCTCAGCCATACAGCTAAGGGCATGGGCATAGTGGTGTTGCACGCCTATCGTATTTATTTTTAGATTTTTGTTTAAGTTCGCCCACTGCGTGGAAAGATAATCGGGGTGCAAGTCGTAGGCGATTTTTTTAATCTCTGGGTTGTAGGTTTTTTGAAAGTCGTTGATCGTGTTCAAAAAAGACTCGTAGGATTTTTCATTTTCAAGATCCCCGATATGTTGACTGATAAAAACCTGAGACTGAATTTTTAAAGCCACAGTGTTTTTTAAATATCCTCCGACGGCAATAATGGATTCATTCAATGGATCATCATAAGAAGTCATAAAAGGCTCAATCGAAATGGGTGTGGGGGCATAACCGCGGGCACGTCGTAGTATTTGAGGCTGGTTTAAAATGTTTTGAACAATCGAGTCATCTTCAGGTCTTCGAATGGGGCGATTGTGAACTAAAAAATAATCCGCGATATTTTTAAGCCTTGTTACGGCTTCTGTTTCATCAGTACAAATGGGCTCATCGGAAAGGTTTCCACTGGTCACAATCAGTGGTTCCTGCAACTCTTTCATCAAAAGCGCGTGGGTCCCTGTATAGGGTAGCAGTACACCCAAACGATTTTGAAGAGGTGCCACGGACGCGTTCATTTTTTTGGCCATGGCGTCTTGGCGTTGATTCAGTAAAACAATCGGGGATTCAAGGGAGTTTAACCATTTTTCTTCTTCTATTGAAATTTGGCAATATTCCCGAACAGAGTTTAGAGAGGGAAACATAAGAACAAAGGGTTTTGATTTTCGTCGTTTACGTTTTCGTAGTTTATTGACAGCGTTTTCATCTAGGGCTCTTGCGATGAATTGAAAACCTCCAAGTCCTTTAAGGGCTAAAATATTTCCGGCAAATAAAAGATCCTTTACTTTTTTCCAAATCAAATTGTCGCGTTGATCTTTAAGTAAGAGATTTCCCTCTCGATCCCAAAGCTCTAATTGGGGGCCACAGTGGGAACAACAATTCGTTTGAGAGTGAAAACGTAGGGACTCTGGGGCCTTGTATTCCGTGAGGCATTCTTCACACATATCAAAAAGATTCATGCTTGTATTGGCTCGATCAAAGGGAAGACCTTCTACTAGGCTATACCGAGGGCCGCATTGAGCACAGGTGGTAAAGGGATAAAGGTATCGACGATTCGTCGGATCAAAAATTTCAGAATTGCACGTCTCGCAAATTTTAAAGTCAGGGGGGAGGGTTGTTGATCTTTGAACTTTAGAAAAACTTTCTCGAATTTCAAGGTGGCTAAAAGTATTTTCTTCTGATGACAACCAAGTGACTTGGATAGATTGAATTTGAGCTGGAGATTTGATTTTTGTCTGAACCTCATTAAGCCAAATTTGCAATTGATCCTGGGGACCTTCGAGTTCTGCGGTAACTCCATCGCCGGTGTTTTGAATCCACCCATAGAGCTGACGTTTTTGAGCCATCACGAACAGTTGAGGGCGAAAGCCAACTCCTTGGATAAGACCTTTAAATTCCACATGCAGTCTGGATTTCATAGTTTGTATTTAGTCGTAGTTATTAAACAGTGGCAAGACTTTTAAAAACTAAAGGATTAATTTTTTCAATTCCTGTTGAGAGTAGATGTAATCGGCATAGATCATTGTATTTGTAATGTTACGATGCCCTAGGGCCACCTGCACCAGGCGAATGTCTTTTGTCTTTTGGTAAAGATCAATGGCAAAAGTGTGCCGAAGAGAGTGAAATTTTTTTGGAACGGGTCTATAGAAAAGCCAAATTTGGTAGAGCCGATCATAGGAAATTGGAAAAAGGGGACCTTTTTCTTGGTTGTCTGCATATTTTTTTAGGCGTTGAAAAAGTTGGGAGGTCAAGGGTATTTCGCGATCATTGCTTCCCTTGATGCCTTTTATAAAAACAGACTCATCGTAGGTGTTGAGATCTTCATGGGTGAGGTTTAAAATTTCCTGTGCTCGTCCCCCGGTTTTTAGGGCGAGAGAAAGGACCAGACAATTTCTAACATCTTGATTTTGATAATCGGTTAAGATTTTTACTAAACGTTCCTTTTCGGGTTGAAGAAGGTATTTATTTTTATTTAAAGAATATCTCATGGTTGAAGCACCAGGTGAACAAATTTTAAATATCGAAATTCATGCGAGGCATGGGGAAAAGGATGATCAGGTCCTTGTCCGCTGACTCTTAGG
>DAIRER010000465.1:0-2036 GCA_036795495.1 Pseudobdellovibrionaceae bacterium
TGATAGCGACCATAGCCTTTCCTTTTGAATCTAAATCACTTCTTGCATGAATCTGGAAAGAGCTAGAATTTAAAACTCTATTCGAGGAATCGCCGATGGAAGCTTCACGAAGAAGAATATCTTTCATATTTGCAGAAATGGATTGCTTATCTGCTTTACTTAATAAAAGAGCACCTTCTCCCACAAGTTCTACATTATATTTAGTGTAATCCCCTTCAAGAAATATTGTACTACCTATTCGAATTCCATCATAGCTATCAACTATTTTAAAAAGTCGTTTTTCAATCTTTTCTCCTATAAATTCGGTGTCTATTAAAGAGTAATTAGACATATGTTTTAATTTTAATTGTTTATAGGGCGTTACTTCTTGGACTTGCTCTTTGCTCCCGAAAAAGAGTACAGGATTAATTTCTACAACTTTTAGATCCTTAATAAGATTCTTGCCAGGTTCAATATTGGTAATGGAACCAACAACGACTCCATGCCACGAGTTCGGTCCACCTTGAACATAGCCTAATTTAAGTACATCTTCGCCAGTGCAAATGGGAGTTTGATCAGAAGGGTCAATAACACATTTCTCTGATTTTCCATTCGAAATTGTCACTGCACTTGTATTCAATGAAAAAATCGAAATTAAAACTGTAGCAGATAATTTATTCATAAAATTTCCTCTATCGTTCCAATGTTTGTGGGATTGATTTCCCTCAATTCAAACTCGAAACGATTTAATTGAGAGTAATTTACAGTGTATTAATATTAATATCTAGATGTTATGATTCTGACAGTTCGACAATAAACGTCACTCGTGAATTATTCGGTACCTTATCAACATAAACACTTTTTATTTCATAGGACTTACGAAATCAATGAGTTGTTGAAATATATGAAAATCACTGAAAATTAAAAAATTTTATTCTGTTTTAGTTTTTTCAGAATCTTTTTGATACTGGGCTTGTTTGTTTTGTTCTTGTTTTTGAATGAGTGTAGGGTTGTCTTCAATATCTTTTTTGTCGACATCGATTTCATTCATTGCATTTTTGAAATTTCGGATGGCTTTGCCTAAGGATTGTCCAACGGCTGGAAGTCGGCTCGGTCCAAAAAATATTAAAAAAATAGCACCTAAAATAAGAATATGTGAAAGACTAAACTCTCCCATTTTGAAACTCCTTTGTTGAGTAAGTTTTTCAACCTACTCAAGGAGTATAGATAAAAAACGAAAACGAATCAATAGACTTCTTCAACTTCAATAACTTCATCGGCATCTAGATTTTCATTAGCTAGGGTCTCTTCTTTAATTGGATTTTTTGTATTACTTTTAAGGCGTTCTTCGTCTCCAGAAATATTTTTTAGGGCTTTGTCATATTTGTTTTTTAGGCCCTGCAATTCTTTTTTATAAGAATCTCTGATTTTTTCGATCTTTTTGTTTTTATTTTCAGTGACGCAACTTGAATATGTATTTAAGGCAATTTCTTTAGCTTTGATACGGCACATAGTTTCCACTTTGTCCTTGGCCGCTCCTACTGAAGGGATAGAGAGAAGAAATGTTATGACCAAAAGGAGGGACTTTTGTGGGATTCTTTTTAGTGTTAAAATAAAGTCATTCATGGCGGTTCCTCTTTTTTTAGAATTTTAAATGTATATATTCAAGATTCAGGCCAAATGAGAACACTTTTAATGAGTTTTAAACGGGGGTATTTAGCTATAATTTCCAGGTTGACTATAAGTTTGACAGACAAAATTATAGACTTCTGCTTGTCACTACAAAGCCTACTGATTAGTTTTTTCTGACTAAACTTTGTTTTTATGAATTTGAGTCGTAATACGATTAAAGGCTACGACAAGGCTATTTCCCAGAATATGGGCCAATTTATCAGCTAGTTTTTCTTTAATAGTGTATTTTAAGCTTACCACAGTCCAGTCTTTTAGATGATTTTGTATGTATTGGTCACTCGTTTGAATTTCATCAATTAAATGTAACTCAATAGCTTTTTTCCCATACCAATGCTCACCTGTTGCGACTTGGAGCATATCAATTT
>DAIRER010000466.1:0-2034 GCA_036795495.1 Pseudobdellovibrionaceae bacterium
AAGAAACAGCATTTTGCAGCAAGCCGGTGTTTCAGTATTAGGTCAGGCAAATCAAATTGCGAATCTAGCACTTAAACTTTTGGGATAAAAAAGACTACCCTTTTCTTTTGAAATGGGTAAAAGACATGAAATGAAAATTTTGTTCTCAATTTTATTGATGGTTGTGTTTTATTTTGAATTACAGGCTTCAAATTTAGACTCCTGCAAGCCTTTATTTTTCAATACACAAGTTTCGGCATTGGACTGGATTAAAGATTTCGAAGTCCAAGGACAGAAACGACAACAAAAAATTGATTCTATAACAAGCTATATTCATAGTTCGGCTCCTTTTAATATCCCTCTTTCTGAGGCTATTGAGATTTCTCTCTATTCCGCAGATCAACGCCTTGAGGGTGTTAAATGTCATTTGTGTCGTGAATTTGAAGCTGAAATATTTTCTTTAAAACAGCCTGAACAAATTATTCAATTGGCTATTAAACAATTAAACGTATTGAAGTATATATTTAAAGATTCAAAAGATATTTTAAAAAATTCTCCCTTTGCTCGATTTCTGGAATCTTTTTTGGTCACGTTTATTCCCTATAGTTTTAATGGTTTTATCACCTACAATGAATATCCAATTTTATTTCAACTTATTCTAGACAATCCCTTGGACTTTCCTAAGGCTGTTCTTCTGAAAACGGCTTGGATTTCAGATCAAGATCTTCCAATGATTATAAATATTGCTTTAGATCCAAAACAAAAAAAACTTCGAACCTTTATCGCCGGTGAACTTATGCCCTCCTTTACTCCGTCCGCTCAACTAAAACTAAAAAAAATGCTTTGGCTCTCTGCAAGCCCCCTAGAAAAAGAGCAATTTACTTATTTGTTTTCCAAAAAATCGTCTTAATCAAAAAGATTGAACTGCTAAAGCAAGTACAGCATTTCAACACCCTCCGTTGATAGTGAGCCTATAGACTCCTTTTTTTATAATATGAAAATTGTATTTTTATGGAGTCTATAGGCTCACTATCAACGGAGGGTCCAAGGGCGGATGGAAAAGCCCAATAACATGAAGCAAAAATCCAGAAAAAGTGGGCGACGATAGTGAAATTCTATGATGGAATTTGAAACTCAGAATTGAAAAAGAAATAGGACATTTATTTAATGACGATGACAAAAAGACAAATCATTGCAATGGGAGGAGGTGGATTTTCAATGGAGCCATTGAATCCACTTCTAGATCTATATATATTAAATCAATCGATCAAAGAAAATCCTAAAGTCTGTTTTATAGGAACAGCCAGCGGTGATGCTCAAAGTTACATTGATCGATTCTATTTGAGTTTCAATAATCTAAAATGTACACCCTCACATCTTAGTCTTTTTCGTGGCCACACTGCCGAAATTGAAGAGTTTATTCTCGATCAAGACATCTTGTATGTCGGCGGTGGAAACACTCGAAATCTTTTAACGCTTTGGAGAGATTGGAACCTCGATACCGCTATCCGCAAAGCTTATGAAAAAGGGACGATTTTAGCTGGAATCAGCGCGGGGTCAATCTGTTGGTTTGAACAAGGTGTTACCGACTCAATCCCTGGTCGACTTTCAAGTTTGAAATGTTTGGGTTGGATCAAAGGCAGCAACTGTCCGCACTATGATGGCGAGGCAGAGCGTAGACCCGCTTATCACCAACTCCTTAAGAATAATGAGATTCTCCCCGGTCTTGCAACAGAAGATGGTGTGGCCGCACATTTCATCAATGAAGAACTCAAAGGTTTTGTATCTTCACAACCTGGCAAAAAAGCCTACTCTCTCAATCTGAAAAATGGAGAACCTTTCGAAGAAAGTCATTCACCAAAATATTTATTTTCTTCGAACGGAGAACTGAGGTGAGCTTCAAATCAGTTGAGCGTCTTCAACGCTTTTCTGAAAACAATATTGGCCTAAAACGAGATGACTTATTTCTTGAATCGCTTAACCCCAATTGGAGTCGACTTTTTTCTGAAGAAGCTTATTTTATCTTTCATGAATTAAAAAACGAATCCCTACGAC
>DAIRER010000032.1:0-10355 GCA_036795495.1 Pseudobdellovibrionaceae bacterium
TTATAAACAGTGTAAATAAATAAAAATAAAAATAAAAATACTAAACTTTCTTTAGGTAACCAGTCCACAAAATCCCACTGACTTTTGATTTTAAAAACTGTAAAGGCTGAAACTAGAAAAAAGGGAACAAAAACCAATATCAATTGATAAAAGAAAAACCGCTTAATTAAGGATCTTTTTAATTTAATATTCCAAACGCGGTTAATGCCATACTCCATATCTGCCAATAACCTTAAAGAGGTTACAATTAAAAACAAAGCTCCCGTAGTTCCAATGGTTCCCACATGGATATTTCGAATAGATAATTTCATCACACGAATGGCCTCGGCCCCGGCCGCATCTTTAAATACTCCTAAGATTAAATTTTCAATTTTCGGGTAAAAACTTTCAAATCCATTCAGGTACTGAACAATGGATAAAATCAAAGCTATGAAAGGAACAATGCCTAAAATAGTTGAGAAGGCTAAGGATCCAGCGACCAACTGAACTTCACCCTCTTTCATTTGATTATAAATATCTTTAGCCAACTGTGAAATACGATCCATAAATGAATTCATAGTAAATCCATCCGTTGTGAAATTTTAAAATCATGTTTATCTTTTTCAACTAAGGCTAGATCACAAAAAGGGTCATGTTCAAAAAATAAATTCCAATTATGATCAGACGCTTGATTTAAAATTTCTTTTTTTTCAGAAATAATTTTTAAAGAGTCGAGGTCATAACCCATAATCCAAGCCAAACGCACATGATAGCTGGTTGGAATAAGATCCGCACAATAAAATAAATTATTTTTACCGTCTGAAAACAATGGATGCTGTTGTCCTAAAGTATGCCCCTGAGTTACAAATAAATTTACTTCAGGTATTATTTCATTTACAGATTTTTCTTTTGTTGAATCAATTATAGACATTCCATCCAGCAACACCAATTGATGATTTTGAATCAAAGGTTCATAATTCACAGAAAAATAACTGGATCTCTCACGGACATTGGGATACTGAGCCGTTTCTAAATTCTTTTTTTGTAGAAAGTATTTTGCTCTTGGGAAAGTTGGGACAATTTCACCATTTTTAAAACAGGTGCCACCTCCAGAATGATCAAAATGTAGATGTGTTAAAAAAACATAGTCAATACTTTCAAAACCCAAACCATGCTTTTGAAGTGAAGTCTTCAGCGAAGGGCCTTCTTCAGAAATGTTATACATTTCTGCAAACTTACCGCCTAATTTCTCTCCGTATTTTGGAACAAAATCATGTCCATTTCCAACATCTATTAAAATATTGCAATCTTTTGATTTTAAGAGCAGGCATCGCGCCTCCATTGGAATTCGATTCTGTTCATCTGCAGGTATAGATTTTTCCCACAAAACCTTTGGCACGGTTCCAAACATGGAGCCACCATCGAGTCCAAAAACCCCCGTGGGGATTGAATGCACTTCATAGTTTCCAATTTTTAGTTTGATTTCATTTTTTACTATATTCATAAATATTTTCTAAATCTTTCTATTTTCTCTCTTCTTTCCATACGATCTAAACCTTCACACCAACTTATTCCACAGACTCCTTCTTTGGAACAGAAACAGAAGGTACAGCAACAGAAGCTGCGGAATTAAAAGTCGCCTCAGCATCTATCCCCAAAACCCAGTGTTTATAGTGCTCGTAAACTTCTTCAATGGGGGCTGGTGCGTGAACCGGACCCACATGAACCGTCAACCGCCCGGGCTTGGCAAAAAAATTCCCCTTGGGCCATAATCTACGATTGCCATCAATATATAAAAACAAAATAGGAGTTTGTGTTTTTTCTGAAAACAAACTCACCCCTCTTTTAAATTCATTAATCGCACCATCCTTAGACCGTGTGCCCTCTGGAAAAAGAATAATCCACATGCGATCTAAAGTCGTTAATAATTTTAAAATTAAATTAATTGCCTCGCCTTTTCTATCTTTTCGATCAATAGGAATGGCACCTAAACAATGTTGAGAGAAAAAAGTAAACAAAGGGTTAGAAAAAAAATAATCCTTAGCTGCGCTTATATACACATTTAACCAATAGGTTTTTGGTATCGAGGCCGCAATAGAGGTCGCATCTAAATGACTGGCATGATTGCTAATAATAATGAGCTTGGGATATTTTTTATACAATTCTTTATAGGGAGTACCGACAACCTTCAACCGAATATAAAATCGAAAAATAAGATCCTGTAGAACTATCGACCATAAAAAACGAATAAAGATGCTGAACCAATCAATATGCCTTGTAAAAAGTGGCAAATGTTTTAAATAGGTTGGTAGTTTCGTCCATTGTTTATTTTCATAGGACCAGGGGCGCATTTCTCGAATCATTTTAACCCACTCAATTTAAAAGAGTCATCACATAGTAAAATATAGGAGCTACAAAAATCAGTCGGTCCATTCGTCTTAAAAAGTCACCACGACCAATAATAAAAGCACCCACCACTTTAACTCCAGCATCTTTACGAACCACCGTCATCACCAAATCTCCCAAAACACCACCCAACGAGGCCACTAAACCCGCTGTTAACCAGTATTTTTCATTATTATCTGGCAATAAAAACTTCATGGCGGCTGACAATAACAAGGTTAAAAGAATCGAAAACAAAGTCGCACTGATCGTACGTTTATTGTCAATACGGTTAAAAAGTTTACGTCCTGGAAAACTGCGACTGATTGCTAAAATTGTATTGTCACAAAATTCTGTCAAAATAATAAGATACATCACTTGATAAATCCCTTCAGGATTCACCAAAAGAAGTCCCAGATGCATAAAGGACCAACCTAGAAAAATAAATCCCAACAAAGTGAGGGAAATATATTGAATCATCTGTTTGTAGTTATTCCGTAATAATGGGATTAAACAGGACAAGGCCAAAACAATCATTGGCATTGCATTATACAACGTTATCCAATTCTTATAACTCGCAATAGCTAGCCCAATAATCCCAGCATAACAAATCAAAACAAAATAACTGCGATGATACATCCCTAAAATTTGAAAAAATATTTTAGATCCATTCATTGCTATCAATGTTAAAATCACTAAAGGAAAAGGCGCCGGCAATCCAAATATGATAAACAACAAGGGTGCAGCAATAACCCAACTTTTTATACTGGCCCAGGAAGAAATAAAATAATGACTTTTTTGTCTAAAAAAATAAACAAACAGGCCTGAAATAAAAATAATACTCAGTACAATGAATGCTGTTTTTTGATAAATTGGACTTGCCCAAGCCCCCCCCGCATCCAACATCAAAGCCCCTCTTGCAAACCATAGTCTTTAATTTTTTTGTACAAATTTGAACGAGAAATTTTTAGCATTTCACAAGCTTTATCCATGTCTGCATTTTGTTTTAAACACTGTCGAATTAAAGTGGCTTCGTAAGCTTCTACTAATTTATTTAAACCTACAGAAAAATCAGGAGCCCCCTGTGTTGTCTGGCTTCCTGAATTGATGGATGGAGAAATGAGAGCCATAACATCCTCTTTACGAATAATTGGTAAAGGTGACACTAAATTCAATTGCTCACAAACTCTTTTCAATTCACGAATATTTCCTGGCCATGTGTAATTTTGCAGAGCTTCCAATCCGTCTGGAGTAAACGATTTATTTTTTCGAGGGCGCTCAGACTCTAAAAAGTGTTGCCCCAAAAGAGGTATATCTTCGATCCGACTTCTCAGCGGAGGAATTGTGATTTTTTTTCCTTTTATCCTATAAAGTAAGTCCTCTCGAAACTCTCCCTTTGAAACCATATCCTCTAAAGAACGATTGGTTGCCGATATAATTCTAACTTTAACAAATTGGTTTTCTTTAGCTCCCACTTTACGAAGCTCACCCAGCTCAAGAAATCTTAAAAGCTTTGCTTGCATAGAAGAAGGCAAAGCTTCGATTTCATCTAAAAACAGATCTCCTCCATTCGCGGCCTCAATAAGTCCAATTTTATTTTGATCGGCCCCCGTAAAGGCCCCTTTAACATGGCCAAACATCTCAGACTCAAATAAATTTTCTGGAATGGATGAAACATTCACGGTAATGAAGGGTCGACTGCCCTCTTGCTGATTAAGCAACCTTGCAACAACCTCTTTTCCCGTTCCAGTTTCTCCCTCAATTAAAACGGGATTGCCTTCGCCTCGTAACGCAGAAATTTCTTTAATCAGAAGTTCTGTTACATTTCCTTTTCCGATCAACTTCACCCGCTCTAAGGAAGTGGTTTCATAGTTTCTTAAAAGCCATAGAGCTTCAATTTTCTCTAATGTTAAAAGCACCTCTTCAGGATGTAAGGGCTTTCCTAGAAACTTCTGAGCGCCGGCCTTTAAACATGTCTCCATAAGTTCACGATTGAGATCTCCCGACATTGCAACAATTTCCAATTGAGGATGAGCTTGAGAAAGTTTTTTAATAATCGAAGGGCCTTGAGTTTTAGACATTTCCCCCGTCAAATGCATATCGACAAAGGCCGCATGGTAAAATCTTGAGTAGTTAACGTCCTCGGGATTACGAACAGAAAATATTTTCCAACATTCAGGCACCACCAGCTTTATTGATTCATGAATTAATGCATCATCATCCACAATCAAAAGAAAAAAAGGACTCTGTGAAGCCATAAAAAACCTTTCTCATCATTCCATTCAAAAAACGTTCAATTCAGTCTAATTAAGTTCAACTCAGTTTAGCTAACTCACCACACAATAAAAATCAAGTTGATACCTTTATTTAAGAAATTATTCTACACCAGGCAAGGCGGCGAGGCTAAAAATCTTTTCTAACCCCTTTAGCCAAGGCAAACAGAGAACGCCTTCGATGTTTTTTTCATAAACATCAAGTGACAAACAAATGTATTCAAAATCGGGAAAGTCATTCCTGATTCGCTTGAGTGTTGCCACGTCCTCGTCTTTCACTATGGTTGTTGATTTAATCTCACAAAGAATTGTTTTTTTTCGAGGTCGTTCAATAACCAAATCTACCTCCATATCATGATGCGTTTGTAGATATGAAAAGCTAAAATCTTTTCTAAGATAAGAGTTCAGTCGCTGACATTCTAAAATTATAAAGTGTTCAAAAGTATTTCCAAATTCATAGGTTCCAGGCACCACAGGTAGCGCCGCAACTTTTTGCAAAGAGCGCTGAATTCCGATGTCAAAAAAATAATATTTTGGATGTTCCCTTTGACGCTTTCGAAGCGATTGATGAAAAGGATGTAATCTAAAACCAATGTGAGTTTCTTCTAAAATATCAAAATAACTTTGAACTGTTTTGTTGTCGATTCCGATATCTTTTGCAATCTTGGAATAGTTTAAAATTTTCCATTCATTTGAGCAGCAATGTCCAAAAACAAATAGAAGCTACGTAAATTTCGCACGAGCTGTTCTTCTTGAATTTCTTCCTTTAAATAGGTTTGAGTGTAGGCTTTTAAATACAATTCTCGATCCTCATTTGAAATACCAGGTTTAAAAATCATTGGCAAAGCACCCCATTGAAGAACCTCTCTCAAATTAAATGCGTCACCCAGCTCTTGACTGGTAAAAGGAAAAAGCTCAAAGACAAAGGCCCTACCTGCTAACAAATTTCCGCCTCCTCGCTTCAGTTTTCTGCTGCTAGATCCGGTAAGTACAAATCTTAAGGTTGTGGTCTCTATCAGTTGATGAACAACATCCAACAATGCAGGTACTTTTTGAATTTCATCTAGAATGACCCATTTTTTCTCAACAGAAAGGGCTTTACAAATGTTAAGAAGCTCCTCGGGATCCCTCAAAAAACGATTAAATTCACTGGGCAATAATAAATTAATTACAAGAGACTCTTCGGGGGTAAAACGCTCGGCAATGAGACTTGTTTTACCAACTCCACGGGCTCCGAATAGAAAAAAACTATTTGTTTTCGATAAGTTAGCTATTCTATGGATCATACTCCATAAATGTACGGATTTTATGGAATTCAGTCAACAGAATAATTTCAAGCTTGTCTCAGTGCTCATCCTCGATGTTGTCCATCGGCACATTGTTCCAACGGTCAATATCAGGGATGAGTAAAGAACAAAAATTTGATCGATTAAAGCCTCAGTTGATTTAAATTTTTACCAGGAAGACAATCGATAGATAACTGTACTGAGAACATCATTTGTCTCGTAACTATAACAAGATTGACTAAATGAATCGCCGCTTCGATAATAAGCAAGAAGACAATAATTACCTGCAACGAAGTTTTCCCTTCTAAAGGCATTAATTCCCTTTTCATAACGGTAAGTCTGAATCAGACCTGGGTCTGTACAATAGTGCCCCCTCACTAAGGGATTATTGATTGCAACGGAAATGATGCGATAATCATCCTCATCCATCGATCGGGCATCACGAACAATCCTCATACCGCAATAAGTCGTATTACTTCCATACACCCCTTCTAGTGGCCATCCTGGAGAACTGGCCACCACTGGACTTGTTGTTATTAAAAATCCCATAAATAGCCAAAGCTTTAAAAGTGATTTTCCTACATAAACGTTACTTTTTTTCATTTGAAATCTCCTTATCCCTGCAAAAGGGTGTTTCGTTGTTTACTTGCTTGCGAGAATTAACACAATTCTGGTAGAGAAGGCATAAGACGACACAAAGATTGTTCACAAATATTGAGAACATCAAACTCAAAAGGAGTCCTGGGTATGATTTATATTTTATTCATTTTCCTTGGTGTAAGCGTTACTCAAGCCAAAGACCAAACCTTCGTTGATTTTTTCTCAAGTCAATCCTTAGTTATCCCCGAAACATTAAAAAAAAATAATGTCGATAAAATTGAAGATCTTAAAATTGATGGGTTAATCAATGAAATCAAGAGTGTATTTTGGCGAGCCAACCATGGTTCATTTTTGCTAGGTTCAGGTGAAACTAGAACAAGCGCCATTTACTTTATAAAGGATAAAACTGTTGTTGTTAACTCACTGCGCTCACAGTTTGAGCCCAAACTCACATTGCCGATTTCAGCACTTCATGAGGCTTTAGGAGCCTTAGGCTATAAGGATGAAAACTACGAAATGTCTATTTTACTATACCTGAATACTCTCTCTCAAGCTGAACAAGGTCGCTTTCTTCCTAAAAACTTCGTTTCAAAAAATAACAAAGTTTACTTTTCAAATATAATAAAAAGATATGAAAACACCACTTATCAAATGGCCAAGGGTGGGGGAACCAGTGTTGGCGGAGGCGGTGACGGACTGTCGGTTCAAATCAAGCTAACGGCCTTGTTATTTGCTCAGGTTTTGTGTTCAAAAATAGAAATAAATTGCTCCGGTGATATTCACCACCTACTTTTAAAAAGCCCAATAGAGATAAACCCAAACATCAAAATCGATCATGTAACAGTCACTGAATCCGAAAAACCATTGATACGTGTTCCCTTTTTAAAATGGCTTAATGGAAACTTTAGGACAAAAGAAACCAGCCTATCAACAGAGCAATTTCAAATTTTAAGCGAAATATTACTTAAGGTAAATGGGGATTAACCAATGATGTCCTATGAGATTCTCAAAAACTACTGGATGCGAAAAAAGGAGGATCAACCCTCTTATTCATTAAGGGCCCTCGCCAGAGATATCAAGATTTCCCCCTCTTACTTAAGTGATGTCTTTTCTGGTAAAAAACAAATTTCAGTGAAGGTTTTTAAAAATTTATGTAGAGCCTTAGAGGTAGATACCGACACAATCAACGCTATCAACACAGCTGCTCTTTTTGAAAACCTCCCAAAAGAGTTTACACCTAAAAATATAAATAAATTAAAAATCCTTTCAGGGGGAATCCCCCAGTTCAAGCCCATGTCCAAAAAAAAATATTCTCTACTTAAAAAATGGTACTACGTAGCTATTTTAGATCTTATGACATGTCAAAATTTTAAATCGGATCGAAGATGGATAGCTAAAAGGCTGGGCCTTTTACAGGGAGAAGTCGATGAAGCTCTGGATGTTTTAATAACACTCGATTTAGTTGATATCCATAACAATATTTGGAGAAAAAAAACAGATAAAATTCGATTACCAACCATAAAATCTCAAGCGGAAGTACGGCAATTTCATAAGCAAATGATTGAGAAATCTCTTGATGAACTGAACTCTAAATTGACCCCTCAAGACTTCGACCGCCGTCTAATTACTGGAATCACATTCTCTTGCAATCCAACAGAATTAAAAAGTATGAAGAAAAAGATCAATACATTTTTACATCAACTTACGAGTGACATGATGACCCCTGTTTCATCAGAAGTTTATCAAGTAAATCTACAACTTTTTCCCCTCTCAATCCAACTTAAAGACTAGCCCCTCTCGAGTCCTTAGCTGTTTCTAGCTTGGAACCTACCCTTTTGTTAACTCGCCACAGAAAAAGCTCAAGTTGATACCTAAATTTGAAAATTTATTCTATCTTACCTAAAAGAAGGAAGGCCCATGAAAAAAAAGAAAATCTGGTTGGTTGAAAATATTCATACGATTGCTAAAGAACAATTGGAAAAAGATGGATTTGAAGTGGAATTGAGTTCTTATGCGCCCTCTGAATCGGAACTTATTGAAAAATTGCCGCACTATCAGGCAGTGGGAATTCGCTCTAAAACTGAAATTACAGAAAAAGTTCTAGAGAGCAATCCTCACCTTCTAACCATTGGTTGCTTTTGCATTGGTACAAATCAAGTCAAACTTAAAAAAGCAAATCGATTGGGGATTCCAGTCTTTAATGCCCCTCACTCGAACACCCGGAGTGTTGCTGAAATGGTTTTAGCTGAAATGATCATTTTATCGCGAAAAATTGGAGATAAATCCATGAAAGCCCATAAAGGCGATTGGGATAAAATCGCCGTTGGGTCCTATGAAGTTCGAGGAAAAACATTAGGCATTGTCGGTTACGGACATATCGGAAGCCAACTCAGTGTTCTTGCCGAAGGTTTAGGATTAAAAGTTATTTTTTATGACATCGTTAAAAAATTACCACTTGGAAATGCCCAAAATGTATCAAGTTTAAATGAACTTTTAGCCCAAAGCGACTTCGTAAGTCTTCATGTTCCTAAAACCTTACAAACTGAAAATATGATCACAAACACCGAAATAAATAAAATGAAAAAAGGCAGCTATTTAATTAATGCGAGCCGTGGAGATGTTGTCGTGATTGAAGCCTTAGCCGAAGCACTAAAATCAAAACACCTCGCAGGCGCTGCCATAGATGTATTTCCTTCAGAGCCCGCTTCGAATAAAGAAAAATTTATTTCCCCCCTTCAAGGGCTTGAAAATGTTCTTTTAACACCTCACATTGGTGGCAGCACAGAAGAGGCTCAATATTCTATCGGCTTAGAAGTGGCAGAAAGTTTTAGAAAATTTCTGCGCATTGGATCCACCGCAGGCGCTGTTAACTTTCCCAACGTGGATTTACCTCAACGTTCTGGAACATCACGAATTTTAAATGTTCATCGCAATGAGCCCGGAGTGCTGGGTGAAATCAATAGTATTATTTCTGAAGCGAAAGCAAATATTGAGGCTCAGTATTTATCAACAGATCAAAACATTGGTTACCTCGTCGCTTATATTGAAGGCTCTCAAGCTCAAGATATTGCACAAAAAATAAATCTTCTTTCTCGAAATATTCGAGTTAGGATTTTGTGAAAACGAATATGATTTTTGTTAAGTTGATCCTTATACTTTTTTTCAATTTAATGTTCAACTCAATCACCTTTGGAGATAATAAAATGAAAAGCCCTTCGTGTGATACAAAACCAACAGATGCTGAACTTAAAAAAATACTCTCTCCGGAACAGTACGAAATTGTCAAAAAAAACGGAACGGAGTTGCCTTTAAAAAGGCTTATTGGGATAATAAAAAACAGGGATTTATGTGGATATCATTTCACAAAAACCACTTTTTAGCTCAAAAGATAAATTTGATTCAGGCACAGGATGGCCTAGTTTTACAAAGCCCATCGAATCCAATGAAGTTCTTGAAAAAAAGGATCTTTCTCATGGAATGGTACGCACTGAAGTGAGAAGCCAAACCGCAGACTCTCACTTGGGGCACCTATTCACAGATGGACCAGGCCCTCAGGGGCTCCGCTATTGTATTAACTCTGGCTCCTTAAAGTTTATCCCCCTAGCTGAGTTAGAAAAAAACAACCTACAAGATTTACTTTATACCTTTGAAAAAGCAGATTACGAACAAGCCGGGCTCAAACCTGTAGAATATGCATTATTGGGCGGCGGCTGCTTTTGGGGCGTAGAAGAACTTCTTCGCACTTACAAAGGGGTTCTTGATATTACCACAGGATACGCGGGTGGAGATGCTAAAAATCCAACCTATGAAATTGTAAAAACCGGCAGCTCTAATT
>DAIRER010000467.1:0-2025 GCA_036795495.1 Pseudobdellovibrionaceae bacterium
CGTCGACGTTTAGAATTCAATTTAGTCTATCGAGTTTATGAAAACTTTTTGAGCTACTTGCAATGGAATTTTGTAATGATGAAAACAGCGACCTATGGAACAAGGTCCTTTTTAAGAATCCTTTTTGCCGGCTACACTCCAACAGAACTTGTTGCCAACACCCTCACTGACTTTAAAAGACACACTAGTATATCAACCCCTGCCGAGTGGGTCGTCAACAAATGCACTAACTTATTTACCAATAATTATTCCGAAGGAACCAAACTCATAAAATAGAACTCTATAAAAGACCTAATATACAAATTGATTTTGTTTAATTTTTATTTTTGTTCCAAAGTGAAACATATTATTAGGTTCCCAAAGACCTATCCCTAGACCCTTAAAATTTTTTTGTAACTTTTTATAAATCGATTCGTTATCCTTTATAAGTGACCTAATAAAATAACCGCTTAAACCAAGGAGAATCTATATGTTACTGAATTTATTAATAAAATCTGCTATATCTTCGACACTTATTCTAACCTCTTTAGGGGTCTTTGCGCGCGAACACTCGGGTCGGGGCGCACGCATCCATCAAGGCGTTAAAAACGGAAGTATTACGCGATCGGAACGCAAAGAAATTGGCCAACAACAACGAGAACTTCGTGAGGCTCGAAAAGAATCTCGAGAAGCTAGAAAAGAGCTGCATGAATCCAGAAAAGCTTTAAAAGACGGCGCAACAGAAGAAGAAAAACAAGCCGCAAAAGAAGCTCGACAAAACCTTAGAGAAGCAAATCAAGAACAAAGAAAAGAACGACAAGAACTCAATAAGGAAATTTACGAAGCTAAACATAATGATCAAAATAGACCTAAAAAAGAGTCCCCCACTTCAGAATCTGTAGCCCCAGCTCCTACAAATGAATAAAACCGATCAAGAGTTGCTCGTAGAGATTTCTGAAGGAAGTTCAAAGTCCTTTGAACTTCTCTATGAGCGACATAAAAATAAGGTTTATGGATTTTGTAAAAAAATCGTTGGAGATAAAAATATGGTCGATGACATCACACAAGAATCATGGATGAAAATAATCAAAAATTCTGGAAATTATTCTTATGGCAGTGATGCAACTTCTTGGATTCTTACAATTGCAAAAAACACCTGTTTTGATCACCTCAGAAAAAAAAGAAAAATTATAGAAACACAGGAGTTCAAAGACATTGAAATAGAATTGGAGGAGAGCGCTCAAAATGCTTTAAATATAGAAGCACTTATTGAAAATGCGGAAAGTTTTGAGCAATTAAAAAAATGCATCGAACAATTACCTCAAAATTTAAAAAGCGCTCTTACACTTTGGCTCAGTGATGATCGACCTCAAGAAGAAATGGCTAAGGACATAGAAATTTCACTGGCCTCATATAAAGTTCTGATTTTTAGAGCTAAAGAAAAGCTTTCCTTATGCCTAAAAAGGTTTTTATGAAAAAATATGATTTAATTGATGAAAATACACCTGAAAAACTTGATGAAATCATTTTAAAAAAATCTATAATCCCACTGGCTTTAAAAAAAATCCAAAACTCCCGACGTTTATTCTTTTTTAGCCTAACCGCTGCTCTCACTGCCACAATGGCATCCATAATCTTTTTTAACAGAAGACAGAACTTAAACTTTGAACCTATTGATAATAATGAATTTTTAACTTTTTTAAATGATAAAAATTCAAACAGTCTCGACTCTGATGACTTAATCTTTAACGACTTAATTTACGAAGACAATTTAGATTTAATTGAAGAACTGGATATTTTAGAAAATTGGGAGAGTTAACATGAATGATATAGATACCGAACTTTTAAATCATTTAGATTTGATGCTGAATTTTTCAATAATTGAAGAAGATTCTACCGTTGAAGTTCTGAAAGATATACCGGATGAGCTTATTGAAGAAACTGTAGAAAACTCAGAAAAAGACCCCATTGCACCCATCAAAGGAGACATTAAATGAATCGTAGAAATTTTTTAGAATTTTCATTCTTTATCTTATTTTTTTCTAA
>DAIRER010000468.1:0-2021 GCA_036795495.1 Pseudobdellovibrionaceae bacterium
TCCGGATCATCAAGGATCCAATGAGGACTTTATGAAACTCAAAAAATCCTATGAAATCCTCTCTGATTTTTTCTTGAAATAGATTTTCTTTTCTATTTTTTTACTCTCTATGCATGAATCTGTCGAAAGCGAACCCGCTGGGGTTGTACTGAATCGCCCAAGCGTTTTTTACGATCTTCTTCATATTCGCTAAAGTTTCCAGGATAAAAGAAAATCTGTGAATCGCCTTCAAACGCCATAGTATGGGTGCAAATCCGATCTAAAAACCATCGATCATGGGAGATCACGATCACGGAGCCGCCAAAATCCAATAGGGCATCCTCGAGAGCTCGCATTGTATTGACATCCAAATCATTGGTGGGCTCATCCAACAAAAGAAGATTTGCTCCCTGCTTAAGGATTTTTGCCATGTTCACGCGATTGCGTTCTCCGCCAGAAAGTTGTCCTACTTTTTTTTGCTGATCCGAACCTGAAAAATTAAACCATGAAACATATTGTCTTGAACTCACTTCTCGATTGCCCAAGGGTATAACATCAAGTCCACCCGACAGCTCTTCCCAAACCGTTTTATTTGGATCCAAAGTCTCTCGGGATTGATCCACATAGGCCAGCTTCACAGTTTCACCCACTTTAAAAGTTCCAGAGTCGGGCTTATCAGCACCAGTAATCATTTTAAATAATGTCGTCTTTCCTACACCATTTGGACCAATCACCCCGACAATGGCCCCACGAGGGATCGTAAAGTTCACTTTATCAAATAAAAGCTTATCCCCATAACCTTTCGTCACATCCTTAGCTTCAATAACAATTTCACCCAACCGAGGTCCCGGTGGAATATATATAGAAAGATCTTGCAGCCGCTCCGGCGTAGGCTCTTTGATCAGATTTTCATATTGAGAGATCCGCGCCTTTGATTTGGATTGTCGCGCCTTGGGACTCATCCTCACCCACTCTAATTCGCGCTCTAAAACTCGATTGCGTCGCGCTTGATCTTTCTGCTCCTGCTCTGTTCTTTTTTCTTTCTGCTCTAACCATGAAGAGTAATTTCCCTTCCAGGGAATACCCTCTCCACGATCTAGCTCAAGAATCCAACCCGCAACATTATCTAAAAAATAACGATCATGGGTCACAGCAATAACAGTTCCAGGGAATTTAGACAAAAACTGTTCCAACCAAGCCACACTTTCAGCATCCAAATGATTGGTCGGTTCATCTAAAAGTAAGATGTCCGGCTGACTCATCAATAGACGGCAAAGAGCGACTCGTCTTTTTTCTCCACCCGAAAGATGCGTCACTTCTTGATAACCCTCAGGACAACGTAAGGCATCCATGGCTATTTCAATTTTCTGATCCACATCCCAACCATCAAGAGCTTCGATTTTCTCTTGAATCACACCCTGCTCTTCGATTAATTTATTCATTTCATCCGGATCTAAATCAGGATCACTGAACTTTTCATTAATCTCATTGTACTTTCTTAAAAGTTTTGGAAGCTCCCCCATCCCCTCTAAAATATTTTGCTTCACCGTGAGGTTGGGATCCAATTGTGGTTCTTGCTCTAAGTAACCCACCTTCATTTGTTTTGAAGGGAAAGCTTCTCCTAAAAAATCCTTATCTACACCTGCCATGATTTTAAGCAAAGTGGATTTACCAGAGCCATTCAAACCTAAAACACCAATTTTCGCTCCATAAAAATAAGAAAGGTAAATATTCTTAAGAACAAACTTCTGAGGAGGATAAACCTTACTCACACCTTTCATGGTATAAATAATTTCATGGGACATTCAAAACCTCCTAGTTGATATTCGTGAGAAAAAACTTGTCAATTCTTCTTAAGAACGTCAAGATAATAGTGATGACTCAAAAGAAACTAAAAATAAAATCTCTAAAAAAGATCAAAAAGAATCCAAATCAACGAAAAGCCCCAGAAAAAAAGGTGCTTCAGCAGCCTATTTCTCCATTGACAGCCTCTACGACTCCTCAGGCCTTCTCTCAACCGGTCATACAAAAAAGCCTTAAAA
>DAIRER010000469.1:0-2020 GCA_036795495.1 Pseudobdellovibrionaceae bacterium
TAGAAATGTTTTTTGAGCAGGCCAGATATCAACGTGAGTTTTGGAATGAAAAAGAGGAGTCTGTTTATGGCAGCAAATAGTTTTGGAGAAAACTTTAGGATTACAACTTTTGGTGAAAGTCATGGGACAGCCTTGGGTGTTGTTATTGATGGTTGTCCCGCGGGAATTCTTTGGGATGAAGTATTGCTTCATACAGAAATGAAACGCCGGCGCCCCGGCGCCGAGGGCACACAAAAAGGTCTCGTATCAGATCGAAATGAAAATGACGAAGTTGAAGTGCTCAGCGGGGTTTACCAAAGACAAACCTTAGGGACACCTATCGCTATGATCGTAAGAAATAGCGATGCTCGTTCAAAAGACTATGAAGAAATATCTAAAAAACCAAGGACAGGTCACGCTGATGATGTATGGAAAAATAAGTTTGGAAATTCTGATCCTCGTGGAGGTGGAAGATCTTCTGGGAGAGAGACTGTCGCACGAGTCATGGCGGGAGCCGTGGCTCAAATGATGGTGAAAGGGATTTCCCCTCAAACACAAGTTGTGGGTTATTCTATAAATATTGGTCCTTTAAGTTTAACAGCTGAAGAACGAAATAAGGCTCCTGATCTCAATATCGATACATTTTATGGAAGGTTTCCTTCTGAAAAACATGAAGAACTTCAAAAACTGCTTTTACAGGCAAAAAGTGAAGGAGAAAGTTTTGGGGGACGAGCTGAGATTGTTATTTTGTCACCACCAGAAAATTTAGGACAACCTGTATTTCATAAACTGAAAGGAGATCTAGGATCTTCTTATTTAAGTTTAGGAGGGGTTGTTGGTTTTGAGCTTGGAGACGCTCATCTTTCGAATTCAATTAAAGGGACTGAATTTCATTCACGATCTGAAGTTTATGGAGGGATTCGTGGTGGAATATCCACGGGCGAGACCATTAGAACACAAATTACATTTAAACCCACAAGTTCGATTCTGGATGTTGCAAAAAAGGGGCGACATGATCCCTGCATTGTGGTACGTGCCATTCCAGTTCTAGAGGCAATGACTTGGATTGTGTTAGCAGATCATTTGCTCTGGTCTCGACTTGATAAAATAGAGAGGATTTAATTTATGATCATTTCTAAATTTGGTGGAACATCTATGGGTGATGCGGAGTGCATGCTTCGAAGTGCACAGGTTTGTTTAAAACAAAAGTCAAACTTAGTTGTGGTATCTGCCACATCTGGAACTACAAATGAGTTAATTAAAATTGGAAAATTAGCTGAGGATCAAAAGTACTCTCAAGCAGAAGAAGTTATTCAAAAAATTATAACTCGACATCAAAAAATGGCTCAAGATTTACACTGTAGCCCCAATGATCACACGCAACTTTTAGAGCTGTTTAATGAATTACAATCCTTAAGCAAAGGGATATTTCTACTTCGGGACTGTTCTTTAAAAGCAATGGATGCATTAACATCATTGGGAGAAAGGCTTTCTTCAGTTCTTTTTAAAAAAGCGCTTTTGGTGGCTTTAGAGAATGATAAGAAAACTAAAAATGTAAAATTAGTTGATGCCAGGTCTTTATTAAAAACAGATGATCAATTTGGAAAAGCGAAACCTCTTTTTGATGAAGTTCAAAAACTTTGTGAAGTGAATCTTTCCTTTTTAAATGAAGCAAATACTCTAGCGGTGACTCAAGGTTTTATTGGAAGCACTCTCGAGGGACACACAACAACTTTGGGCCGAGGGGGCAGTGATTATTCAGCTGCTATCTTTGCTGAGGCATTGAATGCACAGGTTTTAGAGATTTGGACAGACGTGGATGGCATTGCTACTACAGATCCTAGAATTTGTTCTAATGCTCAATCCATTAAGGATATTTCCTTTAAAGAAGCCTCGGAGTTGGCTATTTTTGGAGCAAAGGTACTTCATCCTGCAACTTTACTTCCGGCCATGAGAAAAAATATTCCAACTTTTGTAGGTTCAAGTTTTCACATTGAAAGTCATGGAACGTGGATACATAAAGAAACTCAAACTTATCCAC
>DAIRER010000470.1:0-2012 GCA_036795495.1 Pseudobdellovibrionaceae bacterium
TCGACTATCTACGGTTACAGCGACACAGCCACCCGGTCGATTTGGAATGATTTCTTTTGAAGAGTCTAGAGTCACTGGATTTACAGAAAAACCAAATGGCGATGGTGGTTTTATTAATGGAGGCTTTTTTGTTTTAAATCCAAAAGTAGTAAATTTAATTAAGGATGATTCAACAATATGGGAACGAGATCCAATGGAAGCCCTAGCAAAAAATGGTCAGATGTCTGTTTATTTTCATAAAGGATTTTGGCACCCAATGGATACACTTAGGGATAAAAATCATCTTGAAGAACTTTGGGACTCAAAAAAGGCACCATGGAAAATCTGGTAACTACCCAATCATTTTGGAGAAATAAAAAAGTTTTTGTAACAGGTCATACTGGGTTTAAGGGCTCATGGTTGTTAGTTTGGCTGAATCAACTAGGAGCAATAGTAAAAGGTTATTCACTTGAACCACAAACCAATCCCAGTTTGTTTTTAGAAGCCAATTTAATTAATACTTGTGAACATGAAATCGGCGATATTCGTAACTTAAAGATCTTAAAGCATTCTATTAAAACTTTTTCACCAGATATTATCTTTCATCTCGCGGCTCAACCTCTCGTGAGGTACAGTTACAGTCACCCGATAGAAACATTTGAAACAAATATTATGGGCACAGCAAACCTATTAGAAGCGTTGCGTGATATTGATTCTGTGAGGTCAGTAGTCGCTGTTACTACAGATAAATGTTACCATAATAACGAGTGGCATTGGGGCTATCGAGAAGACGATAAATTAGGAGGATACGACCCTTATTCTGCCAGTAAAGCTGGTTCAGAAATTATAATTTCATCCATGAGAAATTCTTTTTTCAGGAAAGCCTCTAATCAAAAGGTATATCTTGCCTCCGCAAGAGCTGGGAATGTCATTGGCGGAGGGGATTGGGCCTCTGACCGGCTAATCCCAGATTTAATGAGATCTTTTGCAAGTAAAAAAACTGCACAAATTAGAAATCCAAATTCAATCAGGCCCTGGCAGCATGTGCTTGAGTCTCTCAATGGATACCTTTTGCTTGCTGAAAAGTTATACAAAAATGGCGAAACATTTGATGACGCTTGGAATTTTGGACCTTTTGATAACGATGCACAAAGTGTAGAATATATTGTTAAACGACTTGTTACAATATGGGGAGATTCTGCGAAATGGCTTACTACACCTGGTGAACATCTCCACGAAGCTACCTATTTGAAGTTAGATAGTTCTAAATCAAGAGCTCGTCTTTCATGGTTTCCTAATTGGAACTTGGACACGGCCCTTGTGCATACTGCCAAATGGTACAAAGACTACTACAATAAAGAGGATACTGCATTTAATTTATGCATAAAAAATATTGAGTTATTTAATAAAAAAGAGGATCGAATATGCTAGCTGATTCTGAAAAAGAACTAAATTTAAGAAATAAAATCAAAACCCTAGTGGCTGAGTACTATAATCTTGTACATAAACCTATTCAAAATCAACAATTTGAACCTGGTAAATCCAGAGTGAGTTATGCCGGTAGAGTCTTTAACGAATTAGAAATGATGTCATTAACTGATGCCACTTTAGATTTTTGGCTTACGTCCGGTCGATTTTGTGATGAGTTTGAATCTAAATTTGCTAAAAAACTTGGGGTTAAATATGCACTTTTAGTAAATTCAGGCTCTTCTGCTAATCTTGTTGCGTTTAATGCTTTAACTTCCCATCTGCTTGGGGACAGGCGGATTAGAAAGGGGGATGAAGTAATTACAGTTGCCGCAGGTTTTCCTACCACGGTTAATCCTATAATTCAATTTGGAGCAGTGCCCGTTTTTGTCGATGTTGTTGTTGAAGATGGATCTTATCAAATCGATGTTTCACTTTTAGAAAGTGCTTTAAGTTCAAAAACTAAAGCTATAATGGTTGCCCATACTTTAGGTAATACTTTTGATTTAGAGGCCATTACAACTTTTTGTAAAAAGCATAATCTTTGGCTCGTAGAGGATAATTGT
>DAIRER010000471.1:0-2005 GCA_036795495.1 Pseudobdellovibrionaceae bacterium
CAAATGGGAATGTTTCTATTAGACAAGCTTTGAATGATTGTTTCGAGCACTTGAAATCGATTCTCTTGATTGAGGCCATCCATTTTTAAAGAGCCAATGTCCTTGATGTGATTGAAGTCCACTGACTTTCGAATTGTAAGATCTAGAAGACCGCCTCTCCAACCGTAAGTTAAACTCACCTCACGTAGGAGTTCGGGGCCATACCGTGTGCCGGGTTTTGTTGAACCATCATCATAAGGAATTGCAATGAAACATAGTTTTGATACGTCAGAGTTGAGTCGATTTAAAGGAATTTTTTCACATCTAAAAAAAGATTCTGGCTCAAACTGTAGAGGAAATAGATTTTTTAAATAATGAAGCTCTTCATCTTGTTTTAACTCCTGTGGCACAAGAATTCCTCGCTCTAATAACTCGTCACTTAATAGTTTAAATAAACAGTGTTCTCCTGAATTTAAAAGTGTAGACATCGGGTTGAGTAAATAGGGAAGGTAATGGCTAAACTCAGGTGTTTTCATCACTCCAGAAAGGCTGAGGGGTTGAGTGAGCCTTTCATTTAATTCCCTTAAATTACTAGCTAGCTTATACATATTCTACATCCCCTCATTTTTAAGGCTTGGAAAAAGTCCCAATACAAATTTTTTCAGCCATTCGGCATCAACCCCCTCTAACTGACGTTGACCATCGACGAGTTCTTTTAACATTCTTCTCCTCTTGATTGAGTCAATCTTTTCGTCCGGAATCGGTTTTTCAAGCTCAATCCCACGCACTTTTGGTCTAAATTCAATTGGAATAAATGATTGTTTCACTGACTCACCTCGCAGTGTGGCTGGCCAACCGTTTGAAGGCTATTAATAATAAATGTCTTAAATTGTTTATCTTGAGACATCCGAGTCGAAACTAGTGGGCTAATATACCCGAAAGTAATTTTGTCTGAATCGATAAAATAAAGTTGCTCCGAAATGCCCATGCTAAAAAGTTCAGAAATTTTTAAAGCCGTTTTTGTCACAAAATGTGGAAGATTATTGGAACCGCTTTGTTTTGTCATAACTTGATTTCCGCTGGTTAAAATACTCAACGGCTCCCCGCGGGGTCGCCGGTAGGCGAAAACATTATCATTTGAAAGCACATGTTTGAGTCCGTTTGGTTTCCACAAATTATAAGAGTACAGATTTGAAATAATGGATTCTGCCAAGGGTAAATGTGCTTCCAGTGTTTTTCCTGGTCCATAGTAAAAACTTGGAGTGGTAATGGGCTCACCTGAGGTGCTTACAATATTCCATTGAATTGGGAGTGAGGCATTTGCGCCTGAAAGTCCCAAATGAGTGGGTGTAGCTGTTCGAAGTGGAAAGTTGGCAAGAGCAAAAGAAAGGTAAGCCCAAAACTCCTGATACGCAAATTCTCTGTCTTCCTCTCTAAAATCATTGAATAGATCTTTTTTTAGATCCAACACTCTATTGACCAAAATAAAGTTGTCGGTATTTTGAAGGACCGTTCCATCGATAAGTGTCCATGAAATTTGCGGAACACCTTCTCTAATTTGATCAAAAATTTCAGTGCTATCTAAAAAACTTTTGACAGAAATGGGAATTACAAGATCTTTTTGTTCTAATAGAACTTGACTGATAGGGTCCAGGCTATTGCTGTAAATTAGGATAATTTTCTTTTGCACACGTAAAGCTCTCCTGTTCTTTTCTTTGGGAAGGAATAGTCCTTGAAATTGGGATGGCGAAAGCAAGGTCCACCATCCCACAAAATCATAAGTATTAAATTTAGAACTGAATTAGTCCCGCATTCACTTTGATTGAGAAGTTAGGTTTTCCTCCGATGCCTCTCAATTCGCCACGTTCTCCTGCATAAAAATTTGTTCTTACGGACTGAACTGTATTACTTGTAATAGATCCTGCTTTAACATCGAGCAGAATATTATTAAAATGGTTGGCAAATTGAACAGGGCCTGCGACAGCCACATGGCCAGCATTCAAGTTTATTTGAACAGGTTGATGTG
>DAIRER010000472.1:0-2000 GCA_036795495.1 Pseudobdellovibrionaceae bacterium
GGTTTACCCATGAGCGTGATTGTGGCCATCCATAAAAAGGAGATTCATCTATTTTATAATCCTGCATAGAGATTACTTTTAAATCCAATTGTATTTTATAGTGCTTTTGAAACCAAAGAGCACACTCTCCCAAAGTTAATCCATGCCGCTGGGTCAGGGGCCCCGCACCCACGAAACTTTCATAACCAGAACGCAGCTTAAATCCTTCAATGGGGCGGCCCGCAGGATTAGGACGATCCAAAACCCATAAAGATTTCTGATGTTTTGAACAGGCCTGCATCATGTACAAAAGTGTAGTTAAAAATGTATAAACACGAGTTCCAACATCTTGTAAATCAAACAAACAAATATCAAAATTTTGAACAGATTCCTCCGAAGGCCGTCGTGACTTTCCATAAAGACTATATATGGGAATTTTAAACTGGGGATCGATGAGGTCTTCACTCTCAATCATATTGTCTTGTTTTTCACCTCGCACCCCATGCTGAGGTCCATAACAAGACACTAGATTTACACCCGCGCGCACCAGCGCTGGTAAAGAATGCTCTAAATCTTCTGTAACCGACGCCGGGTGAGCCACCAGGCTGACTTTTCGAGCCTTCAACTCTTTCAAAAGCGTGGGATTGTTTATTAAGACATCTATGCCAAACTTCATATTATTCCTTTTAAAACTTCCTATTTTTTATAATGATTTTATTTAAACTTATTAATTTAGTTTGAGCAAGTCTTGGATTGAAGGGTCGTTATTCCTGAAAATATACAAGGTGGCTTATTTGATTTCTCATAAAACCTCATTTTCGCACATTCAGTTTATCAAACGGAGTGTGCAGAAATGAAGACGTGTGATAAGGACTAAATGCATTTAAATCGTGAAAGTCGGGTTTTTCTTGAAGATGAAGAGCCGCCCAATAGCTATGAATTCCAGAAACTTCTTCTAATACTAGGGTGGGTTTGAATTCTAACTGAGACCACACAAGTTGAGGTTCATCTAGAGCTTTTTGAATAAACTGAAGACTCAATGGAAATGAAAACCTAAAAGAAGATGAACTCTTTTCCATCGTCACTTTAAATGGAGGGGCTTTTTTTGCTTTTGTCATATCTTTTCGATAATCAGAAAATCGATACATATTCCAAAAGCCCAAGGGACTCAGGTTGAGTTCAATATAGGAAGAAGAATTTTGTTTTTTAAAAAAAAATTCAAAACAGGTGGATTTCCAAAGATCTTCTTTTTGATTATATAATTCCGTGCTCCATTCCTTTTTTAAATCTGCCGGAAAGCTTTCGAGAAGCTTATAGGCTTCAACGGAGCCATGGATTAAAAAATTTATATTTATGAATGAATTCACGTGCTCAAAGGCAACAGAAATTTGAAGATTTTGATTCGTTATAATTTGATTTTTTATTGATTGAGTTGAGTCAAAAGGAATCAATTTCATTTATTCATACCTCTATTATTCATACCTTAAAGCCTCTATAGGATTTAATCGAGAGGCCTTCACTGCTGGATATACCCCGAAAATAACACCAATGGCTCCAGAAAAAAGAAAAGATAAAATGATAGACTCTGCAGAGACTGAAGTTGTCCATCCTGAAATCAAAGCAATCATCACCGTGGCCAACCAGCCCAACAAAATCCCAAAGAATCCGCCCACGACACTGATCACTACGGATTCAGCCAAAAACTGCCACTGAATATCTCGCTGGGTGGCACCCACTGCTTTTCTTAATCCTATTTCTTTAGTTCTTTCAGTGACTGAGACCAACATGATATTCATGATTCCAATCCCACCCACAATTAAAGAAATCGCAGCAATGGTTGCCAACAGAACCGACATGGTTTTCGATGTTTGCGATAAAGCATTTTGAATTTCAGACATATTAAAAACCTGATAGGAATCCTCTTGAGCTGAGGGTGGTACTCGGTACTTTTGAAACATTTTTTGATAAATCATTTCTTGGGCCGATGAGATGTTTTCAGGGCGATCTACTTCAAGCTCAAT
>DAIRER010000473.1:0-1995 GCA_036795495.1 Pseudobdellovibrionaceae bacterium
CCAGGAGGGCAGACCGTGAATTGGGGAATTTTGAGAAAGTTAATTTCCCGAGGGGGAAGCTTGTATTCTCGCCTGATATTGGGATATCCTATTCGAGATTGGACCGGCGGATTTAATGCTTGGAAAAGTTCTGTTTTAGAAAAAATTGGATTAGAAAATATCAAATCCGAGGGGTATAGTTTTCAAATCGAGCTTAAGTACAGAGCTTCTAAGGCTCACTTTAAAGGTGTGGAAGTACCCATTGTTTTTGAGGATCGTCGTGTGGGACAAAGTAAGATGTCTTTAAAAATTGTCCTTGAAGCCTTTTACCGTGTTTGGTTGATTCGAAGTTGATGGAGTTTTTTTCGAGGTGATTTTTTCAAGGGGGCTTTGTTGAATAAGCAAAAATGGATATATGTGATCGTCGGCTTAGTAGTTTTGGTGATTTTAAGTGTCTACTTATTAAATCAGCGCCAGTCTTCAAAAAATGTTTTTGCTTCTGTTGAACAGGGTACGATTATCGAGGCCGTTTACGGTATTGGAAAAGTGGTTGCCAATAAAAGTTATCAATACAAAACAGGAGTTCCAACAACGATCACCCAAATTTTTGTTAAAGAAGGTCAAGAGGTGTCTAAAAAATCCCCACTTTTGGAGCTGGATGGTATGACGAAGGTCTCCTCTCCACTCGAAGGAACTTTGACAACTTTAAACTATAAAGTCGGAGAAAATACAGTTCCCAATGCCGTTGTTTTAATTGTAACGGATTTGAAAGATCTCTATTTATTAGTAAATCTGGAGCAACAGGGCGCGCTAAAAGTAAAAAAAGATCAACAGGTTCGAATTAATTTTGAATCGATGAGAGAAAGAACTTTTATAGGAACAGTCAGTTCAATTTATTCTGATGCCAAAGATTTTTTAGTTCATATCGAGGTTCAGGATTTGCCTTCAAATGTCCTTCCGGGGATGACTGCGGATGTGGCGATCGTCATTCAAGAAAAAAAGGATAGTCTTATTGTTCCATTTGCAAGTGTGAAAAATTCAAAAATTAAAATTCTAAAAGATTCAGGTGAAATCGAAGAGCGCACGATTGAAATGGGCCTCATTGATGGAGAAAAAGTAGAAGTTTTAAATTCGAATTTAAAAACTGGAGAGAAGCTTCTTTTAAGCGAAGGCCCTTAATGTTTTACTTAGCTTTACGACATCTGTTGTCTCGTCGAAAACAATCCTTACTGACTTTGTTAGGTATTTTATTTGGTTCGATGGCTTTTATTGCCATTTCTGGAATTATGTTGGGGTTTCGTTATTATTTGATTGAAAAATTAGTCAGTAGTGATGCGCATATTAAAATCACGGCCCGCGAGACTTATTTGCAAGAAAGAACACTGGACGATCCTTTTTTTTCTTCAAGCACACCGGCCCATGTTTTTTGGTCCGTGCCGCCGTCGGGTCGAAAGGATGACAACCGTATTATTGATGTTCAAGGTTGGTATCGTAGAATACGCCATGATCCAAGGGTGAAACACTACTCGCCGACGCTTATGTCTCAAGCACTTTTAAAATTAGCAAGTGCTCAAGTTTCAGCAACGATAATAGGGTGTGATCCTGAAAAACAAACTCTGACAACAAATATTTCTAGTTTTATTGTTGAGGGCAATTTTAGTGATCTTTCTCGCGGTGGCAATCGGATTTTCTTAGGCACGGGGTTGATGCGAAAATTAGGTGCGCGAGTGGGGCAAACCTTAAGCCTTTCTGTGGGAACAGCAGAGAGTACTCCATTTAAAGTGATGGGGACTTTTCGGACGGGAGTTGCTCCAGTGGATGATTTTCGGGCCTATGTTGAGCTGAGTGATTTACAAAAACTGACAAACCTTCGAAATGTGATCAATGAAATTGGTGTCACCCTTCACAATTTAGATTTAGCCACAATGATTTCAAATCAGTGGAGTCGGTTGGGACAAGAAAAAGTTCAAAGTTGGGAGCAGGCCAATGAAAATTTATTTTCTGTTTTTGTTATTC
>DAIRER010000474.1:0-1995 GCA_036795495.1 Pseudobdellovibrionaceae bacterium
CTTTCATTACCTGCTTTGGCCATTACGGCCTTATTTAATTTCATGTCTGCATGGAGTGAATATGTAATTGCCGCCGTAGTTTTACAAGACCCTGAACTGTACACACTCCCCCTTGGACTTAAATCTTTTCAAGCGAGCCTCGCCACTCAATGGGGGCTTTATGCTGCAGGAAGTTTGGTTATTAGTATTCCCATTGTTGCACTATTTTTATTTCTCTCCCGGTACTTAATTTCAGGCTTAACCCTAGGTGGAGTGAAAGGATAATTATGAATTCCGTTGAGTTTCAAAACGTCACTAAAACTTTTGCTAAGAACCCCGTTCTAGAAAATGTTTCTTTAACCGTCCAACAAGGAGAGTTTTTAGTTCTTGTGGGTCCTTCTGGTTGTGGAAAGTCAACACTACTTAGAATATTAGCAGGTCTTGAAGAATGCACCGCTGGCGATGTATTGATGGAAGGTAAATCCATTTTAAGTATAAATCCTAAAGACCGAAATATTGCTATGGTTTTTCAAAGCTATGCCCTCTATCCGCATATGAATGTTTTTGAAAATATGGCTTTTGGTTTAAGAATGAAGAAAACTCCAGAAAATGAAATTCAAACTCGAGTGAATGAGGCCAGTGAAATGCTTCAGATTTCACATCTTTTGGATAGAAAACCGAAAGCTCTTTCTGGAGGTCAACGCCAACGTGTGGCTTTGGGTCGAGCGATTGTACGTAAGGCCCCAGTTTTTTTATTTGACGAGCCCCTTTCTAACTTAGATGCAAAACTGCGTAATCAAATGCGCGTAGAAATCAAACGACTGCATCAAGTTTTACAAAACACCATGATTTATGTGACCCATGATCAAATTGAAGCGACAACCATGGGGGATCGTATTGCTGTCCTAAACCAAGGGATTGTTCAGCAAGTGGCCTCTCCTGCAGAGATCTATGCCCGACCTAAAAATAAATTTGTTGCTAGTTTTATCGGAGCTCCTGAAATGAATTTTTTTGATAACTATCTTCCACCGGAAGTCCCAACAGCTATTAAAAATTCACATCGACGTATTATTTTTGGAATCCGTCCGGAGCATATTACTTTTGATAAAAGAAGCCCTAACTCTACTTTGATTCAAGCGCCCTACCAGTTAGAGGAGTTTCAAGGAGCACGCCGTCTGATGTATTATGAATTTCAAGGAAAAATGATGGCCATGCTCACCAGCCAACCAAATATTTTCAAAAATGGACAAAATGCTTCTTTATACTTAAACTTAGATAAGGCACACTATTTTGATGCAGAATCAGGAGAAAGGATTTAAAATCCAGTGATTCATTTCAAATATATTGTTTCAATATTTTATTTTTTTTCAATTCAATTTGTGTGGGCCGGATTGCCCCTGCAATCAGAACCCCCTAAAACTGTTTTTGTTCAACTTTTTGAATGGCCCTGGAAAGAGATTGCTCGAGAGTGTGAAATCTATCTTGGACCTAAAAAATTTGCAGCAGTTCAAGTCTCACCACCTCAAGAACATCTTATAAATTCAGAAAACACCTGGTGGTCCAGATATCAAGTCGTTTCATACAAGCTCGAGTCCCGTTCTGGCACAGAAGAAGAATTTATAGATATGGTTCAACGTTGCAAAAATGCAGGAGTTGATGTTTACGTAGATACCGTCATCAATCATATGACGGGAGTTGTTTCAGGAGTGGGTTCTGCAGGGACACAATTCACACAGTATGAATATCCTGGACTGTATACTCGTGAAGACTTTCATTTTTGTGGCCGCAATGGCAATAATGATATTCATAATTGGACAGATCTTTTTGAACTTCATTTTTGTCAACTTGTGGGACTTGCTGATTTAAAAACAGAGTCTTACAAAGTTCAAAAAACCCAAGTCGAATATCTCAATCGACTGACGGATATTGGAGTAAAAGGTTTTCGAATCGATGCGGCAAAACATATGCCTCCCAAAGATATTCTTTCAATCACGTCTCAGCTAAAAAATGATCCCT
>DAIRER010000475.1:0-1990 GCA_036795495.1 Pseudobdellovibrionaceae bacterium
AGAAACATTCCCATTTGTGTTGGAGGTGACCATAGTTATACTTATCCACTGGTCAAAGCCCTTTATCGTAAAGATCCTGAATTGATTTTTATGTACCTAGATTCTCACCTTGATCTTCAGGTGTGGAACCAAGATCCACTCCATGGAGAAAGTCAAATTTGTCACAGCAATTTCGTCTCTCACTTAATCAGAGATTTACCCTTTCTTAAAGTCGGGCAACTCGGGGCCAAAAGATTTCTTCCTATTGAAAAAAATCAGGAAATTAATTTTCTAAATCAGATTAATAAATTTGAAGTTCTTCTAGACTCTGAATCTTGTGAAAATCGGCCTCTTGCTGAAATTCAAAAGGAGTTACCTAGGGGAAGACGAATGTATCTAAGTATTGATTTGGATGTTCTTGGTTCACCATATCTTCAACAAACAGGACATCCTAATCCTAGTGGAATTTCTCCAATGCGGCTTTTGAGTCTGTTAGAAACACTTGTTAAGGAGAATCATATTGTAGGATTGGATTTTATGGAATTCGGAAAAAGTGGCGCTCGAGATGTGCATCGAAATGAAGCCGTCCTAGTTACTGAGTTGATGCTAAAAATCATGCAGCTCTTAATAGGAAAGTTCAATGAATAACTCATTTATGTTTTATTCGAGTCTGGATGAACAGGCCAATCAACTTATTTCATTTTTTGATGTGGCTGTTTCCTTTGAGGAATTTGGAGTGACATGGAGCTTTACCATTTGGGAGCGAACTGTTAGACTTCAAATTAATGGGCAAGAGCATCTTGTTAAAGCAGGATCCATAATTTATGTTCGGGGATCTCTTGAAAACTGTAAAAATCGATTCAGCGAGCTTAATTTCCTGACTTTAGTTTTAGAGTCCTACGAACCATTTAAAATTATCATGGCTCGAAAAATATTAAATAAGCTACAACCTCTCCTTTGGACAACTCAGCATCCAGAGACGGTCATTGTACAACACCGACTCATCAATTTGCCCTCAGATTCTTATGTGGTCAAAGGCCTTTCGGGGATAAAAACAACTCCAGTAATGCTGAATCAAAGGTCACTTCAAACTCAAATCCCCCAAATTCCGACAATGATTCAAAGAGCGGTAAAAGGTAAGGAATATAAAACAACAATTTATAGGAATGATACATTTGATGAGCTCACCGTGGAGATCATCAAAAAGACAACAGCTGGTGAACAAAGTAGTGAACATCCTTGGATTATAATCCTCGAGCATAATCAAAATCCAATTATTCGCGAATATGCCCGAAAGATTTTTGATGAAACTCATCTTAAATATTATGATATTGATTACATCGTCGAAGAGTCTGGGCTGGTGCAAATTCTTGAATGGAACAATTCACCAGCTACAGCATCTATCGAATCACATTTCTTTGGATCCCCTCTGAAAACAGCTTGTGCTTGGGCTCCTTCGGCTCAATTTACAATTAGTCAATATGCAGATGGTCCGTGCCAGGTATTGGATATTGAAAAAAGAAAGCTTGGTTTTCAACTTTTTATCGAAGATCTGAATGCAAAATGGCGGATTGAAAAAAATTTGGGGGGGCTATTTATTTGGCTCAATAGACGGCCCTTTTTAATAAATAAAATCTACCTCCGAAGTGTGAATTTGAGTTCAAATTCCGAGCAAAATTTAAATTTAATAAGTTTTTACGAAATGATTGAACTCGGCGGTAAGAAAGTCATCGGTAGAAATTCCACACAATTCCTGAATGGTTCAAAGCTGCGCCAGATGGCAAGTACCTTGACCACAGCCTTGGCAAAACAAAAGAATCTGAAAATCGCTCTTCCTGATTCTTATGTCGTCAAAGGGCTTGCTCAAATAGAAAAAAATTCGTTTTTACTGGATGATAAAATTGTGAAATCTCTTTCTGCCGTTCGATCAAAGGTCGTTGGGTTTGATGAGTTTAAGAAATGGCTTCCAAGAGGGCTTAATGATCTTCCAACCCTCTTTCAAAAGAAAGTC
>DAIRER010000476.1:0-1988 GCA_036795495.1 Pseudobdellovibrionaceae bacterium
GCCACATATATACTGTATTACGGTAACACAGTAAACTTAAATCTGTCAATAGTCTAATTACAGGCGCTCTGAGGGGGCTTAAATTCCTTCACGAACAAGGGGGTCCAATAGGGGACGCTGGGTTTGGGAACATTGAATTCTTTGCGGGTGATGGATTGAACTTCATCGGCTGAAATCAATTTTATGTTTTTTAGGCCTAAATATTTAAACCATAATAGGACTTTTTCGATAGCTTTGGGATCCGAATGAATTAAAGTTAAATTTGAATTTAAAGCCACCCCCTTCAAAGCCAAACGCTGAGACATTTTAATAAAATCACTTTCAATAAGTTCTTTCTTTAAAGGTGGACAAAAATCGCTCGCATCAAAGGCCGAAGCCCAAGGGATAGGTCGCATTTCACGTTCAAAGGGCTCACGCAAGTCTAAAACAACCCAATCTTCACGTCCTGTAAATAAACTGGACTGATCGGATTGAATACGCGTGGGAACCTGCTGACAAGCCCCAATTAAAAGGAATGAAATGATAACTATCCAGTTCATTCTTTATTAAATCTCATCGTAGGGAAGAATATAATATCTTTAATACTTGGACGATCTGTAAGAATCATCACGATGCGCTCCACTCCTAAACCCACACCCCCCGTTGGCGGCATACCCGAGTCGATCGCATAAACAAAATCCTCATCCATCGGATGCGCCTCTTCATCAACCGTTCGTTTTGACTCTTGCTCCTTAAGACGCTGCAACTGGTCCTCAGGATCGTTTAGTTCCGAATAAGAATTCCCAATTTCCATACCCGCAACAAAGGGCTCAAATCGCTCCACCAAACGAGAATCTTTGCGATGAATTTTAGTTAACGGAGAAATTTCCTTTGGATGATCCATCACAAAAGTGGGTTGCCATAAATGTTCTTCAGCTTTGAGTTCAAATAACTCCATGATCATTTCACCACGACTTAATTTGGACTTCATGTCAGAACCAAATTTCTTACATGCTAAAAACAACTCTTCATCTGTCGCCTGATTACAGTCTATGTTTGCATACTCCATAACCCCATCAAAAACAGTTAAACGCCGCCATGGAGGCGTAAAGTCTACTTCCTTACCCTGATACTGAATTTTATAAGAGCCCCTGATTTTTAGAACTAAAGAAGAGACCAATTCTTCAAATTGCTTTAATTGATCTTGATAGTCCGTATAGGCCTCATACCACTCAAGCATCGTAAACTCAGGATTGTGTGAGCGATCAATCCCTTCATTGCGAAAGTTCTTACTCATTTCATAAACTTTTTCAAACCCACCAATGATTAATCTTTTAAGATAAAGTTCCGGAGAGATTTTTAAATACAACTTCATGTCCAAAGCTCGATGATGAGTCACAAAAGGATGAGCGGCAGCCCCTCCATAAATGGGTTGGAGCATCGGGGTTTCCACTTCTAAAAAACCGCGAGCATCCAAAAAATTTCTGATCTCTTTAATAATTTGACTGCGTAATGTAAAAATCTTTCGAGATTCTTCATCACTGATCAAATCCAAATGGCGGTGCCGGTATTTAATCTCAACATCTTGAATGCCATGAAATTTTTCAGGCAATGGTTCAATACTTTTGGTTAGAATTTCAAACTTTTTACAATAGAGAGAAAGTTCACCCTTTTGCGATTTAAAAATATAACCTTCAACACCAACAATATCCCCCAAATCAATAAGATCAAAAGAGCTAGCATCTGGCTCTACAAGTTCTTCTCTTTTAATATAAACCTGAAGCAGTCCCGATTGATCCTGAATATTAAAAAAGGAAGCCTTTCCCATGGATCTCAAAGTCATTAATCGACCTGAAATGCGAAAAACATCCTCCGTCTTTTTTTCTCCAGCCACCAGCAAATTTTGATACTTTTCAATCAAAGTCACTACAGCTGTACGATTTTCAAATTTATAGGGATAGGGATTAATCCCCTTTTCCCTTAACTCTTTTAATTTTCTGCGTTTTTCC
>DAIRER010000477.1:0-1970 GCA_036795495.1 Pseudobdellovibrionaceae bacterium
ATTAGTTTTAAAAGTCCTGCAAAAGGAGCAAAGCTTCAAAAGGTGCCTAGGGAAAAACCACCGATTTTAAATCAAAATGAAATTCGGTATTTTCTACAGAAGGCCAAGGACTTTGAGCATGAATATTATCCTATTTGGGCAGCGGCCTTTTCAACTGGGTGCCGCTCTGGAGAGCTTCAGGCATTGCAATGGAAAGATGTTGATTTCGAAAGAAAGATTATTTCTGTCAACAAGTCCTATCAGCCCAGATTCAAGATTATCAAATCCACGAAGACAGGTGAATGGCGGGATTTTCCAATAAATCCACAGCTCGAGACTCTTTTAAAAGAACTCAAGCTAAAGACATCAAACTCTGGATTTGTATTCCCTCGGATCAATTCATGGAAGCGAAGTGAAGCAGCCAGTGTTACACGGGGATTCTGTAGATCAATCGGCTTACCAGAAATCAATTTCCATGCGACGCGGGCTTGTTTTGCAGTGAGTTGCCTCGAACATGGTATGAGTGTGGCAAAGACAATGAGGCTCGGTGGCTGGACACAAGTAAATAGCTTTCAGTGCTACATCAGACTCAGTTCCCTCGATATTAAGGGTGCAACGGACAAGATGAATTTTCTGCCTTTAGAGGCACGGAACGCAACAATTCATGAGTTCAGAACGGGCGAGGTGTCACCACTAAACTAAAAGCAAGATAAGGTATTGAATTTGTTGGGGTGGCCGCAGGTCACCCCAATTTTCTTCCTAGGGAGTTTGCTAACAAGGTATACAACTGAGAAGAACCGAAGAACCGTAGAACCCTAATTTAGAAGTTCAGAACAGAGCCTACGAATTTCTGTCACCATATAAATAGGTAAAGATAAAAGTTGGCTTTGTTTAATTGTCATCAAAGACGGTGGCTCTGTATTAATACGAATACCTAAAGGCAAAGACCGCTCTTCAAGAAAAAAAAGAAGCGATTTGAGGTGTCCAGTGCTTCCAGATTTAACTTCAATAGGAATGATTTGATGCTCACAGGTAATAAGAAAATCTACTTCAGCCGACGAGCCCGCTTTCTCCCGAGCCCAAGTATAAAGCTCTGGAGGCATGTATGCCTGACTTGAAAAAAGCAAATGCTGTCCAACTATTTGTTCGAAAAGCTCACCTTTAAATAATGAGTTGAGATTTTGTGAAGTGTAAAGGTTGGACGTATTAAGACCTAAAAGAGTATTGCAAAGTCCAAAATCTAAAAATAAAATTTTAAAATAGTTTTCATGAATTTGGGAACCTAAAGGAAGTCCCTGGGCAGAGCTGTGAGAAACTTTATGTGCAACTTGTGCCATACACAATAGATCGAGGGCCTGAGAAAGGGATTTTGCTTTTTCCTCCGTTGTAACTTTAGAATATTTAAATTTGTTTCCTAATTGTTGTGGGATAGAACGAAAAACTTTTCTAATTCTTTCCCAAGGCACCCGTTTTTTATACTTATGAAAGTCATCTTCATAGGTATTTATGATTAAGTTTTTAATTCTATCGCAGTCATTAAAATCTTGTCTATTTAAGAAAGAATGAACCACTTCTGGCATCCCTCCTATGGATAAATACTCTTGAAAAAGATTTGAAATTTTATTGTGAACTGGTGGGGGTATTATGTCTTTTGCATGAAAGGATTCTATAAAGGCAATAAGATCGTTTTCATTTTTTGCATTAAGAAACTCTTTAAAGTTTACTGGACCTAAAAAATGATACTCTAGGCGCCCGACAGGAACTGACATTTCGGTTTCCGAAAACGTAAATTCTAAAAGAGAACCCGCCGCAATGATGGCAAAGTCTACTTTGACTTCATATAAAAATCGCAAGACCTTAAACATCGATGGTGCGGCTTGAAGCTCATCTAAAAATAAAACACTTTGCAAACCTAAAGATTTTCCGTAAGTGAGTTTGATAAGATTTTTAATTTTAACCACGTCGTAGCTTTCAAACAAACTCATGGCTTC
>DAIRER010000478.1:0-1966 GCA_036795495.1 Pseudobdellovibrionaceae bacterium
TACTGCTTTACAACGGGTCTGTTAGATAAGTTACCCCCTAAAGAAATCGAGGCAACCTGCGCCCTACTACTTTGTCACAGTCAAAGATTACAAAATTTTCGTTTTTTAATTCTCGCGATTCTAATTAATGGTATATTTGGCATCTTCAATGGTGTTCAAAGCCTACTCCCTGTGAGCGTAAAAAGCTCTAAAATTCAAAATCTCCTTTTTCAATTTTTTCTTTCTTTGATGAACCCTCGAGCTGACATTTACCGATCCGATTTGGCCTCGGCTCAACTTTTTTCAGATCGATTTACTTTGGGGCGAGTTTTAAATAAATTAAATAGTTACTCATATGTGGCGCCGCTTCAAATTCAGCCAAGATCTCACTATTTATTTATTACTCATAAAAATATGCATCCCGTCATCTCTCAAAGAATTAAGAAACTTGTGGGATACTACCCCCTTTAAAAGAGGTTTATATGAACCAACAGAATCTAGAAGCAAGTTTTTCAGCCTTAGTGATGTCAATAGCTTCTTCTGCAGCTATGGCATTGGGATTAGCTCCTTCACCTGAAGGCGAGCTCAAAAAAGATAAAGTCATGGCTCGATTTTATATTGATTTATTAAAAACTTTGGAAAATAAAACACAAAAAAACTTAACTGAAGAAGAACACAAATTACTTCAAAATATTTTAACAGATTTGCAACTTAAATACGTTGATATATCCGCAGAGGAGGCCCCATGAAAAAAATTATTTTTACACTGCCCTTTTTCGTTTTATTAATTGGATTTTTTCTAACTAAAGAATCCCCTTCACAAGCTAAAATAACCTCAATTGCTACTATTTCTTCAAATGCTTACGCTAAGGAGTTTCCACAATACTCTCCACCGGCCATGAAACTTAACGACCCTCTTCCTCAAAATTTATTTGTGGAATTGGGTCGGATTATTAATCCCGCCATCGTTAATATTTCAACATCAGCTACCCCTAAAAATCCCTATCTCGGACGTCGGGATCCAATGCTTGAAATGCTTGAACAGTTTTATGGTTTTCCAATATCACCTCGACAACAAGCGCCTCAAGAGCCCCAACAGATGTCATTAGGAACCGGCTTTATTATTCGAGAGGATGGGTTAATTATTACGAACAACCACGTTATTGCGAATGCCGATCTGATTCATGTTCAATTGCAAGAAAACTCAAAAGAAAAAATGATTGCCAAACTTATTGGTCATGATCAACGCACAGACATTGCTCTGATTAAAATCGAGTCGAAAGAAAAACTTCCTGTAGCTGCTTTGGGTTCTTCAAAAGAGCTTCAGGTGGGCGAATGGGTTGCTGCTTTTGGAAATCCCTATGGACATGGACACACGATGACGAAAGGAATTATTTCATCTAAGGGACGAGAAATTGGTGAAATAAATAAATTTCCATTGTTGCAAACAGATGCCAGCATCAACCCTGGAAATTCTGGAGGTCCTCTTGTTAACACCAAAGGGTATGTCATAGGAGTTAACTCGGCTATAGATGCTCGCGCTCAAGGGATTGGTTTTGCTATACCGATTGACGATGTTAAATCCCTCATTCCACAACTTGAAAAAAATGGAACTATTAAAAAAGGTTATCTGGGAGCAGGCCTTGGTGACTTAGATCCTCAAGCTGCAAAATCTGTAGGCCTTGATGGCGGTGCTTTTATTGTGAATCTTGACCGTAAAGGACCTGCATCCAAAGCGGGACTTAAGCCCTACGATATCGTCACAGAATTTAATGGCAAAGTTATTAAAAGTTCTTTAGATCTTGTAGATGCCGTGTCAGATGCGACCATCGGAAAAAAAGCGAATCTTAAAGTCTTACGAGATTCAAAATCAATCTCATTACAAGTTGAAATATCGGAAAGACCCGATGAAAAGCAAATAACCAAAAAGTCTCTGATTAAAACCAAAGAAAACGAAAAAGCACCTTTTGATATTGGTTTTGAAATA
>DAIRER010000479.1:0-1960 GCA_036795495.1 Pseudobdellovibrionaceae bacterium
AAAATGAGATTCTTGGAGATCGTAAAAATCTAGCCTCTTTTGGATTGGATATTCTCGGAGAAAAAGTCTTTTTAAAAAATCCCTTGAATGAGTCTATGAATGTGATGCGGTCTTCATTAATTCCTGGATTGCTTGAAAATGCGATTTCCAATTTTCGTTATGGCAATGAGTGGGGACGTTTGTTCGAGGTGGGCTCTGTTTTTGGGCAATCTGTAGAGTTGGATCAAGTGGGTTTCCATGAGCCCAAACGTCTTGCTTTAATGGCTTGGGGGCGTCCTTTCGGATTTTGGGAGGGCAAAGAAAACTACCCTTTAATTTACCAAGTAAAATCTCAAGTTGAAGGATTTTTTCAAAGAATAGGGATGAGTGCTTTAAGTTGGAGTCAGAAAAGGGAGGACCTTTGGACGCCGATGATGCATCAAGGACAGACCGCGAGTCTTATTGTTGAGGGCAAAACGCTTGGTTATATCAGCTCACTTCATCCGCAGTGGATGGAAAAAGAAAAACTTAAGGGAGAGTTTATATTTTGTGAAATTCAATTGGATTTGATTCTGAATCAACTTCCAAGGCCTTATAAGGCAAAAACCCCCAATAAGCTGCCAATCCTTTATCGGGATCTAGCATTAGTTATGAAAAATTCTATTGCGGCCGGTGAAGTAATGAAAGAAATTAAAAAACAAGCAGGCAGTGTATTGCAAGATTTGCGTATTTTTGACATCTATCAGGGCGAGAAAATGGAAGAGGGTAAAAAATCTTTAGCTGTTCGTATTTACCTACAGGATGCCAAAGAAACTCTACAAGATGCAAAGGCTGATGAAGTCACAGGAAAAATTTTAGAAAGTCTTTCTAAAAAGTTTGAAATTGAACTTAGAAAATAGGGATTCAATTTTTTGTGACGCGGAATCACTTTTCTAAGTTTTGACAACAAGGTCTAATACAGAGGTGGTGGAGGAGTTAGACATGAGTGGACAAAACGTAAGTAAATCAACAGTCACAAAAGCCGATATCGTTGAAAAAGTTTATGACAAGATCGGGTTTTCAAAAAAGGAAGCCTCTGAGCTTGTGGAAATGGTTTTTGATACCCTTAAAGGTGTTCTAGAAAATGGTGAAAAAGTCAAAATTTCAGGTTTTGGAAACTTTAGCGTTCGTGAAAAAAATGAGCGCATTGGTCGGAACCCTCAAACGGGGGAGCAAATTAAAATTTCAGCGCGTCGAGTTTTAACATTTAAACCGTCACAGGCTTTAAAGTCTGTTTTGAATGGTGGAACTTATACACCAGACGATGATGAGGATGATGATGCCAATGATTGAGTTGGAAAAAGAACATCGAGTGGAGATTCAAGCGACCATTCCTGTTCAACTCTGCGATGATAAACTCATTGAGGAAATTCAAGCCATCCCTGACAAAATGGGTTTTAAAATTGGGGATGTCGCCGATCTTTTAGGTGTTAAACAGTATGTTCTTAGATATTGGGAGACAGAGTTTGATCTTTTGCGACCCAAAAAGGCAACAAATAATCAAAGATTTTATACAAAGTTGGATGTTGAAAACGCCTTTTTGATTCGAAAGCTTCTTCATAGGGACCGATTTTCGTTAGAGGGAGCTAAAATGGCTCTTAAAGATCTAAAAGCACAAGTGAAAAAAGAAAAAAATTATTCCAATATCGTTCATAAAATGGAAACAGTTCAAGATCGAATGGAAGTTTTAATTCTAGATATTCAAAATTTAAAACAACTTTTTAAATCTTAAAGTGATATGATGAAATCCTTATCAAAGTGGTCTGAATTCATTCTAAAAAATCCATTTAAGTATGCTCTTTATTTTATTTTACTTTGTTGGGTGGGTTTAGGTTCATTGGTTTATCATTTTGAACAATCTTCATCAGAGCAAAATATAAAAACTTTTGGTGATGGGATTTGGTGGGGGATAGTAACTTTGCTCACGGTGGGCTATGGAGAT
>DAIRER010000033.1:0-10017 GCA_036795495.1 Pseudobdellovibrionaceae bacterium
TAAGTTTGAAGGCCCTTTAAAAGTTTTGAAGCTAGAGTGTGGTTCGAAAGCAAGGCGAGCTCATTCATGTTCTAATCCTAGATTCATTAAAATAGATTTATATTTGGCATTGAGTTCTAGCCACTCTTTTTCTTTTTGACTTTCTTTGACGATGCCGCAACCAACACCAATCTGGGACGAATTTGAATTCCATAAAAGGGATCGAATCGTTACAAGGCTCAGCCATTTTTGATTGGGAAATAAAAAAGAGAGAGGCGCTCCAAAGCCCCAACGATGCTCTTGCTCTGGAAATTGAATCATCTTTTGTGTTACATAATTTTTGGGAAAAGCTCCTAAGGCGGGCGTAGGGTGAAGGGCCTTTAAGATTTCTTCATGAGAAATTTGTGGGTCATTGAGTTGAACTGAAAATAAAGTTTGGAGGTGCTCGAGTTGGGGAAGGACTAAGACTTCTGTTTTAGATTGTTGAACTTCGCCCCAAAGGGAAAGATTTTTTTTGATTTCTTCGATGACCCATTGGTGTTCTTGAAGTTCCTTTGAGTCTAAGAGTAAATCTTGGGCAAAGTTTTTTTTGATCCGCGTTCCAGCAAGGGACATACTTTTTAAATAATGGCCCTCTCTTTCAAAAAGAATTTCAGGAGTTGCCCCAAGGACTCCTTTTTCTGGGGTCCAAAATCCAAAGACGTGCATTTCAAAGGGAAGCTCAATCAATTTTAATAGGATTTCCACTCGCTCACGAGAATTCGGAGTGTTTTGACTTTTTGCAAAAAGACTTAGAACGGCTTTTTGAACATCTCCATGGGCTATATCTTTTTGAATTTGATGGTAGGATTCCAAAAAATGATGTTGGTTTAAAGACGACCAGTTCCATTCACTTGTTTTTTTTGCATTCGAGTCAGATTTTTTTAAATTATTTAAGAAATTTATGCAAAGTTCTTTTAGCTCTTGAGTGGTCAGCTGTGTCTGATTTAGAGTTGAATAATAGTTTAATTTTTGAGAAGTTGGTTGAAAATAAAAATCAGGCCAACATATTGATAATTCATCGTTATTATGAAACTCCGAGATTGAAAAAGGTCCCGAGGCAAGGGTCCAAATCCTGGGGTTTGAGGATTTTAAATCTATGTGCCTTAAGAGGGCTCCACTCTTAAGAAAGTTTGAAAAATCAAACATTCCCGTTTTATCCCTTCCAAAAATACTTTTAATTATGTTAAAAGCTAAAACTTATACCTTGAAGTTAACCGGATCAATTTAAGTGAGTATTATGGAAGTTGATAAATTGCAAATGCCAAAAAATGAAACCAAAACCGTTTTTGTTGGATCTGTTCCTTTTGGAGGGCCGCAGTTTCAGGTTATCGCGGGCCCTTGTTCCATTGAAAGTCCCGCGCAATTTTTAGAAACGGCTCGGGCAGTTAAAAACCAAGGGGCCTCAATGCTACGCGGAGGGATTTGGAAGTTAAGAACTTCTGCAGAATCCTTTCAAGGTTTAGGTCATCATGCGCTTGATTTTATTAAAGAAACCTGTGCTGATGTGGGCTTGGGTTTGGTTTCAGAAGTCACGGATCCAAGGCAAATTGAGCAAATTTATGATGTTGTTTCTATGTTTCAAGTGGGTTCTCGAAATATGCACAATTACGCTTTATTGAAAGAATTAGGACAGCAAGGAAAGCCTGTATTGTTAAAACGGGGATTTGCCGCCCTCATCGATGAATGGATTAAAGCGGCTGATTATATTGTTCGAGGAGGGAACTCGAATGTGATTCTTTGTGAGCGAGGCATTCGTACATTTGAAACCGCGACACGTAATACGTTGGATCTCAATGCCGTTGTTTATGCTAAAAAGAATTCCTCGTTTCCAGTCATTGTTGACCCCTCTCACGCTGTTGGGATTCGGGAGTTGGTAGCGCCCTTGGCTTACGCCAGTGCAGCCGCTGGGGCTGATGGATTGATCGTTGAAGTTCATCCGCGTCCAAGTGAGGCCCTTTCGGATGGAATGCAAGCACTGACATTTCAAGACTTTGCGCAAATGATGTCACAATTAAAACTTTTAACTAAGGCTATGGGTCGAGAGGTTGAATTTGGAAACAAATTTGAAATTAGAAACTAAGAGTCCTGAGCCCGAAAAAATTAAATCCATGTTTGCTCGAGTGGCAAAAAAATATGATCGTGCCAATAATTACCTGTCCTTTTGGATTCATCATTTGTGGAGAAAAAAACTGGTGAATTTGAGTCAAGTAAAGCCAGGACAAAAGGTGCTGGATTGCGCCACAGGAACGGGTGATTTGGCTTTTGAGTTTTTAAATAAAGTGGGATCTCAGGGGCAAGTTATTGGAACTGATTTTTGCCCCGAAATGTTGGAATATGCTTTGCTTAAATCTAAAAATACAAAGTTACCCATTCAGTTTCAAGTTGCTGATGTTTTGAATTTGCCTTTTGAAGATCATACATTTGATTTTACAAGTATTTCTTTTGGAATAAGAAATGTCAGAGATCCCATCAAGGCTCTTCAAGAAATGGCTCGAACCACGCGTCCAGGTGGAAAGGTCTTAGTCCTTGAATTTGGTCAAGTCCAATGGCCCGTTTTTCACGAAGTGTATGATTTTTACAGTCGACGCATTCTTCCCCAGGTGGGTGGTTTGATTACAGGAGATAAAGAGGCTTACAAATATCTGCAAAATTCATCTGCTCAGTTTCCCTGTCGTGATGAGTTTCTAAAGCTTATGGACCAAAGTCAGGCCTTTGATCAAACTCAGTATATACCTTTGTCTGGTGGTATTGCTTATATTTATCAGGGGCGCGTTAAAGCTTAAGTTTTACTCACTTTCTTCCGATAGAGATAAATAGAAAAGTAGGAAGAAAATGAAAGCGACGAAGAAAAAGAAAAGTCCAATTGTAGAAGATTTTATCGACTCTTTAGTGGATGACCTTAATGCGTCTGAATCTCTTACTGAAAAATCAAAAACTGTTTTAGATACTGTACCAACGGTGGCAGCGCCACTTGGCCCGGTGGCTCTTGGAAAAAAAAATAGAGGCGCGGTCATGCTGGTCTCAGATTCAAACCATAGCGATACAGAGGAACAGAATTCATCAAAAACGAACTTAGAAAAATCAAATGAAAGTGTCCTTTCAACAAACATAACCGGTATTAACATGGCGGCACCCGTTGCTCCCACAAATTTAGAAAAATTAAAAATAAATGAAGAAGTCACTCAATCCATGCCTGAAATTGAAGTCTTTGGTTTAGATGATAGTCATGTGTTAAAGGCCGTGACACCCACGTTAAAAACACCTTCTGCGGATTCGGTCAGTAAAAGTTTAAAACAAGAAAGATCACCTGATATTCAAAATATATACGAAATTCCCGAAGTCATGACATCGTCAATACAAGATGATGCAACAATACCTTTGGGCGGAGATCTGCCGGTCCAATCTGAATTAGAAAAAACAATTCCACCAGATCCACGACATTATATTGGTCGAGATCAAGAAAAATACAACCAAGGTAATTATAATGTAGATAACTATAGTTCAGAGAACTATAAATCAAATCCAAATTATAAAATTTCGGATGAATTTGGACAAGCCGAGCATTTGAGAATGGCACAGCAGCGCATTTTTCAATTAGAAAAAGAAAATGATCATTTACGCTCTGAAAATGATGAATTGGCAAGCGCTGCAGATATTGTTAAAAATAGAGTAGAAGAGTATATTTCTAAAATTTCTAATTTAGAACAAGAGCTTAAAGAAGAACAAGAATCTTTTCAAAGTGAAGTTTTTATTCTTAAAGGAAGTCTGCAACATAAAGAAAATGACAATACAAAATTGAAACTTAAAATCGAGGATTTAGAAGCTCGATTAAGAACAGATTTTAGAAAAATTCGAGTGCGAGAGCGTGAACTTGAAAATCGATTAGAACTTTTAAAGGCAGAAAAACTAGCCCTTGTTCGAGCTAAAGATGAAAATATTTTAGAACTTCGAAGAAAAATGGATACCTTGCAAAATGAAATTGAAAGTTATAGATCTAAAATGCTTGAGTTAAATCACATAATTGATACAAATCAGGACCAGTTTAAGCGTACGGTGAAAGCTCTACGTCTGGCCCTGAGTAGTCTTGAGATTAAAGACGAAAATGTGATACCTTTAAAAAAAGCAGAATAAGGTCATGGAAGAAAATAAAACATCAGTAAAAAAAATAAAAGTAGTTATTAGTGATCTACATCTCGGCAAGGGTCGGCTTGTCGAGGGGGGCGGCGCTAATTTTTTTGAAGAATTTTTCTATGACCAAAAACTCATTGAATTTATTCACTTTTATAGCTCAGGTATCTACAAGGAATATCATGTTGAGTTGATCATCAATGGAGATTTTCTTAATTTTTTACAAGTGGATTACAAAGGATATTTTTTATCTGTAGTGACAGAGTCTATTGCGATGAGTGTTTTAAAAAGTATTGTTGAAGGTCATGTTAAAGTATTTTCAGCTCTAAAAGAGTTTGCTTCAGATTCAAAAAATCAAATCACCTATGTTGTTGGAAATCATGACCAAGCGATGCTTTGGCCAGGATGTCGAGAATACCTAAATAAATCACTGAATACTTCGATAAAATTTAAAAATATTGTTTATTTTTTTGATGGGGTTCATATTGAGCATGGTCATATGCATGAAGCTGCCAATCGATTAGATCCCAAAAGATTTTTTCTAAAAAAGAATTTACCTGAACCTATTTTAAATCTTCCCTTTGGTTCTCACTTTTTTATTGAGCTTGTTTTAAAGATTAAGCAAAAGCATCCCTACGTTGATAAGATTCGACCCTTTTCCAAAATGTTACGTTGGGGTTTGGTCAATGAAACCTACATGATTGTTTCATCCATTTTTTCATTAATAGTCTATTTTATTAAAAATATACTTTCTAAAGATCCAAGAAAAAGTTTTCCAGTCCGCAGTATTTTAAAAACGGTTTGGGAAAGTGCTATTTTTCCTGATCTCAGTGAATCCGCTAAGAAAATATTAAATGATGACCGTGTTCATACAGTTATTTTTGGTCATTCTCATGTTTATCAATACCGTCAGTGGTCTGCAGATAAAGAGTATTTTAATACAGGCACTTGGACCGAAATTACTTCTCTAGATATAGTTTCGTTAGGAAAAATTACTAAGCTCACCTACGTTCTTATTGAGTATCCAGAGGACGGTGGACGGCCTCGCGGTCGTTTAAAAGAATGGCGGGGTTACCACCGTATTGAAGAAGATGTCGCCATCGCCTAGCGGTTTCATAAATTCCCCATCTGCGTCGTTGCCTTCTTCGTCAGCTTGTGCGGCGCACAGGTAGTGCGCCTCCGCGCATTCCTCATCGGCGCCTTGCATCTGTGGTATTTCTGAAACCGCTTGTAATAAAAAACTCTAGCTATACAAATCAATTTCAATAAGTTATATCGCAATGATAAAATTTTCTTAAGCAGAGGAGCTATACAATCATGATCAAAACAAATTTACATTTTACAGAAGCGAACCCATTACATATTGAACAATGTCAAAAAAATCTTTTAAGTTTTTTTGATCGTAAGGAGATTGGTTTTCCGACCCTTCCAGAAAGAAGAGGGCTTTGGGAAGAGTCTCAAAAATTAGGTGTTCAAATTGCTGAAAAGTATAAAAATCTAGTCCTTGTTGGAATTGGCGGGAGTTCTCTAGGGGTTCGAGTGATTGCAGAAGTATTTAGAAAAACGAACATGTACTTTTTAGACAACGTGGATGCGGATGAGTTTGAATCATTGATTCAAAAAGTAGATTTAAACTCTACGGCTTGGGTCTTTGCCTCTAAAAGTGGAACTACGATTGAAACACTTTGTGCTTTGGAATTTATCAAACAAAATTACCAACAAAAAAATATTTCATTTTTAGATAAAGCATTTGTTGTTACAGAAAAAAAGCCCAGTTCGCTTTATAATTGGGCCATTCAAAATCAGCTTCCCATTTTAGAAGTTCCATTGGATGTGGGAGGGCGCTTTTCTGTACTTTCTCCTATTGGAATGTTGCCAGCGGCTTTTATGGGGCTTAATGTTGAAAATTTTCGAAAAGGAGCCGCGCGAGCATTGAATTCTAAAAAAGAAATTGCAGAAATGATGTCAGCCAGTTTGAAAAGTTTTGAGAGGGAAGAGTGGATTACTCTGCTGTGGTTTTATAATTCGAGTTTAAGAAGTTTTGGAGATTGGTTTGTTCAGCTCTGGGCTGAGTCCTTGGGAAAAAAAGAAGATCGAAAGGGCAAGCTTGCCCCTCGAGCGAGTACGCCTATTTCTGCTGTAGGTGCTGTGGATCAGCACTCAATGTTGCAACAGGTGATGGAAGGGGCAAAGGATAAGTTTGTGATATTTATGCGCATTGCAAGTTCTGAAAAAGGAACTATGCTTTTAACAGATTCTATTTTTCCAGAAACTCAGCCCTTAAAAGGTAAATCCATGGGTAAACTTTTGGCTGTAGAGGCTGAAGCGACTCAAGAGGCATTAAAAGAGCAGGGAATTCATTCCATGAACTTGTCCTTGGACCAGTTAAATGAAGAAACTTTGGGATATTTGTTTATGTATTTTCAGTTGGTTGTTGCAGGTATGGGTGAGTCCTTAGGTCTCAATGCCTTTGATCAACCCGGTGTTGAACTAGGCAAGAGGCTAGCAAAAGCAAAACTAACATAAACCTAAGTTGTCAATTGGGGAACCTTTGTAGATAATTGACCCATGGTTGATGATGAAAAAACAGTAGATACATCTGAAAAAACGAGTATCGTGGCAAGTGAAACTTTTAAAAAGGGGATGGCTGCTGCAGACGTGTCTCCGCCTGTTGTTGTCGTTTTGATTGGCCCTCAAGGCTATGTCGGTAAGCAATATCCTATCACGCAATCTGATATTGTGATTGGTCGCTCTGTTGAATGCCAAATTTACATTGATGATCGCAGTCTGAGTCGCTCTCATGCAAAGTTTGTTGCCGTAGGGCATGATGTTTCGATTATTGATTTGGGTTCAACAAATAAGACGGTGGTGAACGGTAATGTTTTACCACCCCTTTCTCCGTGTTTATTAAAAAATAATGATCAGCTTCGAACCGGAAATGTGATTTTTAAATTTTTGGAGCAAGGAAATATTGAAGCGGTCAGTAATATGGCTATCTATGAAAAATCTCAAAGGGATGCTTTAACTGGAGCCTATTCAAAGGGTGCACTCATTGACAAGGGGCCCGAGGCCATTAAGAGAGCTGATGTATTGGATGAGCCATTAAGTGTGGTGGTTTTTGATATCGATTTTTTTAAAAAAATTAACGATACTTACGGTCACCCTATTGGCGATTTTGTATTAAAGGAATTAGTGGCTGTTATCACTACTAAACTGATTCGATCCAACGACTTTTTAGCTCGTTATGGGGGCGAGGAGTTTGTATTAATCCTTTCAGGTGCAAACAGTGATAAGGCCTCAGAGGTCGGAGAGCGGATTCGACAGACCATTGAATCTCATCAGTTTAAAGTTGAAGATAAGCTTATCCCTGTAACAATTTCTGTTGGTGTCACTACACGTGTAGGTAAAGAAGATTGGGCCACCATGTTTGATCGTACCGATAAGGCTCTTTACACTTCAAAACAAACTGGCCGAAATAAAGTAACTACGAAGTAATTTTATAAAAGCAATCGGAGATTGTTTTAGTTGAGTTTCTCTTGGGCTTGCACATCTTTTTTATAGTTAGTGTACACATATACGGGGATATCAAGCTCACCCAAATGCTTTTGAATCAATGGAAAAACATCTTCCCAGGAAAGACCACCCACACCTGTGGCCACCTTGGTAATAGCTAGGGATGGAATTTTGTTTTTTTCTACAAACTTTTTTAATTCCTTTAAAGTGCTGTTCAGATTACTGAGAGACGCCTTTCCCGGATTTGAATTGTGATCCTTGGGGGCTTCTTGAGTAAAAAGATTTACAATCTGTTGGCCATTGGAGCCAGCCCAGGTCCAAATATCACCAGGTTCCGCTTTGTGGGATTGGCAATAGTGCCGAAAGTCTTTGTAAAGTGAGGGCCATAGTTCTTTTAGGTGCAGGGCTAAGCCCTGATTGAAATGATCGTTGGGTGCAATTCCATGGGCGATGGCTTTGGCTTGAGATTTTACGATATCACCGGAAACTTCATAGATCATAACGACTCCTCTTTTCGCAAACTTTGTTAATTCCAATTCGTAGGATAAATTACTCGCTTTCGAGCATTTTGTCTTTTATTTTTTTTAAAAGACGAACTTCCGCCTGACGTATGGCTTCTCGAGTGATGCCGTACTTTTCACCAATTTCTTGTAGGGTGAGGGGGTGATCGTTCAGAATACGCTCTTCTAGAAGGATTTTTTCGCGTTCTGACAGTTCGGGTCGAAGTTTATCAATTTTTTCAGAGAGAATATGCAGCTGTTCAAGATGAGAAAGCTGCTCGTCCATTGGAGTCTCGCTGGGGTTTCTTTGAAGATCCATAAAACTTGTTTTGCCTTCATCATCCATGGGGCGATCCAGACTCACATCTTTCCCCCTCATGCGTTGCGCCATTTCTCGAATTTCATCCTCGGGAATTCCTAATTTAGAACTGAGTCGAGCAAAACCCTCGATGTCTCCCATTTGGTCCAATTTTTCTTTTTCTCTTTGAAGATTGTAGAATAATTTTTTTTGATTCTGAGTTGTTCCAATGCGAACTAAGGAATACTGCTTCATCATGAATTCTTGAATATAACCGCGAATCCACCAAACGGCATAGGTAATGAGCCGGACTCCCTTATAGGGATTGAATTCCCGAACGGCATGCATAAGGCCAATATTACCTTCTTGAATCAGATCAATCATTTTTGCCCCAAATTTGGAATATTCAGCGGCAATTTTTACAACAAATCTTAAATTATGCTTTACTAAAATTTGGGCAATTTCTGGATTTTTTGTTTCATAATATTTTTTGGCATAACTAGATTCTTGCTCTTTCGTGAGCAATGGATAGCGACGCACTTCATTTAAGTACATGACCAAGGGATCATTTGTTTTTAAAGAGGGGGGCTGGGATAAAGTTAAACTTTTTTCTTCGATTTCAACAAGAGGTTCTGTATCAAGAGGCTCTATTTCTTGGCCCGTTGACGGTATTTCAACAAGAGGCTGTTCGTCAGCTTCGAGGACCTCAACATCAACAGGTTTTGCTTTTAAACTTTTTTCAGTTTTACTTGTTTTTTTGCTTGTAGAATTTGTATTAGTTATTGTCTTTTTTTTCATAAATTCAAAAGCGCAAAGCCGAGTTCAATATTCCAAGTTCAATGTTATGATAAATACTTTTCAAGTTTTAGTTTTAAGGTTTCTGAAATCTGATTTTTAAATGGTGTTAAAAGAAAGGGTAGATCAACAAGTATAGTTACCTTAGAATGGCCCTCATAATCCTGAACATTCACCTGAGACTTAAATTTTGAACTTTGAATCAGGCATTGTTTGAGAGGTTCTTGTACGTCCACTTTCAGCTGGGAATCAAATTTACGAAGATCCTGATCTTCCAAAAGAAATTTTTTCACTTTTTGAAAGGTCTCCTCGGGACTAACGGGGCTAAGATGTTCAATAGTAAATTTTGGCATGGGTCTTTATAGCAAATACCTTGAGAAAAAGAAAGCAAGAATAGACTTTAAAGAGCCACATGTGCTATCCCTCACCGGATGAAACACGAGCTTCTTTTGCCAGTCGGCCATCGAGAGATGGCACTTGCCGCCATACATAATGGTGCCGATGCCATTTATTTAGGATTTCCAGGGTTTAATGCTCGAGGGCGAACCCTTGATTTTGATTTTGAAGAACTTCAGGATTTAATTGAGACCTGTCATCTTTATGGGGTCAAAGTGAATATCGCTTTAAATGTGGTGATATTTCAAAATGAATTCGAGTTACTTTGGGGTCCTCTTGAAAAGGTCTTTCAACTTAAACCGGATGCTTTTATTGTTCAAGATTTAGGATTGGCCCTTTTAATTAGAAAAATGTTTCCTTTTCAAG
>DAIRER010000480.1:0-1938 GCA_036795495.1 Pseudobdellovibrionaceae bacterium
TAAGTGGTGGAATCATCATAAGGTAAATAGAAAGTGAAATTAAAAATAATGAGTTCTTATCTTTTTCATTTTTAAAAAGAAATCTTAAGTTTAAACCCAAAGAGGCCATCCAGCTTAGAATTAAAGACCGCGAAGTCCACCAGTTAGGAAAAAGAACGAGGGTGAAAAGCCCAGCAACTAAAGAAATAAAATCATGAGGAATATAGATTTTTCGTTTTTGAATAAAATGACTTAATGAAAGGGAGATAAGACTTCTTAGGCAGGGTGGATTTAAGCCCGAAGCAAATGTAAAAAAAAGGAGTGCAATCCAACGAAAAAAGAATGGAACTTTTAGAAAAGCAAGAATCATATCGCCCAAGAGAAGATGACTGCCAGAAACCACTAAAAGGTGAATGAGCTGTGTTTTTTTAAAAACGTCTTCTGTGGATATAGTTAATCGATCAAAACCACAAAGCACAGCCCATAGAATATCCTGATATTTCGAAGGAGAGTGGGTGTAGTTAACGCATTGGATCTGACTCTTTAATCCGAGATCAATAAAAAAAGTGGGAGGTGAAATGCGGATAAAAAGTAATATTCCTAGAATAATCATTGAAATCATCTTCATAAAGAGCTATCAAAGCAATTCGAAGACCAAAATAAACTTGTACGCATTGCATCCATATCATTTCTTTAAGAATCTTAAATCTACCAGCTTAAATACTGCGCAGAAATGGAATATTTTACATTAATTACAAATAGATAGGATGTGCCTAAAAATCACGCAATTAGCTGTATCCCTTATTTGACAATAGATCTAAGGTCTAGTTTTTTTAGTACTCAACAATGTCTGTGGATAACTAACTCTTGTTTGTGGATCTTGGTGCGTGTCATAATCAAAGGCAGGTGTAAAGGGGGTTGAACATGTTTCAAAGTGTGTCTTTTTTAATACTTATTCTTGGGTTTTCCACAGCGTTTTCTGCAATACCGTCAAAAATAAAAAATAAAACCTCATTTTCTGAGAATGCCTTATTGATTGAGCTGACGGGTCAAAAGTTGAATGCCTCTGAAAAAGATTTATACGCAGAAATTTTAGAGGCATATCAAAAACAGGATCATATTGGATTAAGTGCTCGTGTTCAATCCATGCAGCATATGTATCCACATGGATTGCTTATTGATAAGGCCTGGTATTTGTTAGCAAGTTATTCTTTTGAGCAAAAAGATTATGCAAAAGCCTTAACCTATTTTGATAAAATTATTAAAAATCATCCAAACAGCAGTAAAGTGTCTGCAAGTTATTTTGCTAAAGGAATAACATACAAAAGCATGGGGTTGAAAGAGGTGGCGCGCTCGGTATTTAAAAAACTCATTGTTAAATATCCCGGAAGCCCTGATTCATTTCGAGCAAAAACTGAGCTTAAGATGATGATGTAATTTTATAAAGAAGAAAAACAAACGACAAGGAAGGTCTTTGTGAATTTTAAAAGGATTTTTGCATTAATATTGATAACATCAATAACTCATGATTTGAGTTTAGCTCAAGAGGACTCTCCTGATTTAAGACTTGAAGATCGCTTTCATGAAATATATGAAAAATACAATTCAATCCCCACATCTGAAGAAAATTGGCAAAGCGCACTTGGAAAAAAAAATGTTTATTCCTATGATATTTAAAAAGGGGATTCTCTTTGGGCTATTAGCAGTGTTCTTTTTGCCGATCCATATTTTTGGCCCAAGGTTTGGGCTCAAAATATAAATTATATTAACAATCCTCACGAAGTCCGTCCAAATATGAAAGTTCAATTTTTTGCAGGGGATGAAGCTCTGGCTCCTTCGTCAACGCTTGTTGAGGAAAAAACACAAGAAACTCCTGCGGAGGTTGTCCCTTCCAAGGAGGTGGCTGAAGTTGAAGCTGAAGTAAGTCTTTCTAGCGACACTCAAAGTTTTGTAAATGAA
>DAIRER010000481.1:0-1934 GCA_036795495.1 Pseudobdellovibrionaceae bacterium
ATCAATATTTTCTTCATTAAGCATTAAACACATCATTTCATTGAGATCAACATCATCATCCACGACGAGGACTCTTAATTTTCCATGAATAACTTTTATTGCGGCTTCTTTTAAATTTAACATGTCCTCATTGGAAATGGGTGCTCTAGGAATTATTATTTTAAAGACTGTTCCTTCTTTCAAAACGGAGGTCACATGAATATGTCCAGAATGACGGTGCACGATTCCATGGACCATAGCTAAGCCCATTCCACTCCCTTTTCCTAACTCTTTTGTTGTAAAAAATGGTTCAAATACTTTTTTTAAATTTTCTTTTGAAATACCTTCCCCATTATCAGTAACCTCGATTGAAACATAATCACCTTTAACAAGGACTCCGCATGAAACACATGTATATTCTGAAGTTAAGCTTTGAACTTTAATTTGAATTTTACCAGACTTTCCCAAAAAGGCATCCCGAGAATTAATACACAAGTTCATTAGAACTTGTTGAAGCTGAACAGGATCGAAATTGACATGATACTCAGAAGTATCATGCTGAAATTCAAGAATAATATTTGATGGCAAAATGGGTCGCATTAAATTTAAGCTCTCTTCAATGATATCTGAAACTAAAATAGTTTTTGGTTTTGGATCACCACCTCGGCCAAAGGCAAGCATCTGTTTAACTAAATCTACGGCACGTTGACCCGATGCTTTGGCTCTTTTTAAATAATTAAATGATATGCTGTTTTCATCCAATTTCTTGATAGAAAGATCAATAAACCCCAAAAGACTACCCAGTATGTTGTTAAAATCATGGGCAATCCCACCCGTCAGCTGCCCCAAGGTCTCCATTTTTTGTGATTGCCTTAATTGATCGAATAAACGTTCTTTTTCTTGCTCATTTTTTTTTCTTTCAGTTAGGTCAAAATGAGTTCCAGATAATCAAACTGGAACTCCTTCTTTATTACGCAATAAAAAACCACGAGATAAAATCCAAACATAGTGACCTTCCTTGTGTCGCATTCGAAATTCTGTACGAAAACTAAACTCATTTTTACTTTTAACAAGTCCTTCAATCTTATCTAAAGCATACTGTAAATCTTCAACATTTAAAAGTTTCTTCCATTCTTCAAAACGATTTTCAATTTCAGTTGAACTATAGCCAATCATTGATTTCCATCGATCACAAAAATAAACTTCATTTGTTATCAAGTCCCAATCCCATAAGCCCTCATCAGCACCTTTCAAAGCTAAATAATATCTTTCTTCAGATTTTTTTAAAGCCATTTCACTGCTACTTAATGCAGCTGTCTCTTTTTGAATTTCATTCAGCATTTCATTGATTCCAGTGCTTAAAACCTCTAATTCGATGATTCCTGATACATTGGCTCGCAAGGCCCGCTCGCCTCGACTGAATTTTGTGGTGATACTCATCAAACTATCTAGACCTTCAGTTAGATATTGACCTAGTCTATAGGCAAAAAACCACCCTAACAAAATTGCAAAAATTGTATAGAGGATACCCTCTTTTAAAATCGATAAAATTTCTAAGTTTGAATTTGCTTTGCTTAATGAGATTCTAGACCAACCAATAGGTTTATTCTCCACTAAAATGGGCGAGGCATAATCTACAACTTGATCGTCATCTACAATCATAGTTGTCTCGAGCTTTTTCATATAACTTAAACTTTTGTCATCAGACAAGTGTAAACCAATTTTAGTTTGATCTGTATGAGCTAAAACTAATCCCTTTGCATCTGTAATCATTGCATATCTTAAATCCTGAATACTATTTTTTATATTTAGAATTTCCATTAAACCTGCAAGGTACAGCCTGGTACCTTCTTCCAGTTTTGCTTGTGTGGTGTCGTTTATCTTTCTTATCTCCCCGGCTTTTTCAAATGCCGAAACTGCTGCCCTGAATGCCATATCTTTACCAAGTACCTTCC
>DAIRER010000482.1:0-1932 GCA_036795495.1 Pseudobdellovibrionaceae bacterium
GTTTGAATAAGTATATCTATCTGGCAAGCCTTTTGCTTAGATGTCTTATATTGAAAATAGGGGCACCAATTGATGAGCTCTTCTCTTGAGATTTGCAACAAATCCATTAGCCTAACTATGTTATTAAGAATTATGTTTTCAAACTGGTACCCTAAAATAGCTTCGTAATTTTTAATTTCGTCTATGGATTTAACTTTAAATAATTTTGACTTTATTTTTTTTATATTAGGCTCGATTTGTTTTAGATAAAATCTTAAGTAGTTATCGCTAATTCGATAGCGAGTGTTTTTTGTATTACGTGTAGGATTTTTAAAATCCCATGGTTCATAAGCTTTAACAAAACCACTTAAAACGAGATCTTTCATATAATCTGTGTATTTTCCACTGGGTGATATTTTAATCTCTTTAAAAATATCACTTAAGTTCTTTGGTCTATCTTTTAGAGCTAATACAATTTGTTTATATGTTGAAGCACGTTTATTAAAAATATCTTTAAAAATTCTTTAAAATTCATTAAAAAACAATCCCCCCTCATCAAAAGACATGTCTGCTATTTGCGCAGCAGATGACATTGATTTTTTGTACTCTTTTAGATAACGAGGAACGCCCCCAGTATGAAGTAAAAACAACAGCATTTCCAATTCCGAAGTTTGTTTCGGAAAAAAAAGTTTTGCTTCATTCAAAGTCATTTCACCCAAATGAAGATCTTGGTTAATTCTACCCAAAAAATCTTTTGAATTTAAAATATGATCACAGATCCAAAAAGAAACGCTCCCACATAAAACAATTGTTAGATTCTTGTTGTTTTGAAGCTCTGTATCAAAGGTTTGCTTTAAGACACTTACAAATTTAGGATCACCCTCAGCCATCCATGAAATTTCATCTAAAAACACACCCGAGCCAGTCTACGCTTTTTTGTAGGGCCTCCTTGGCGGGACGAGGGTTAAAGCCCAACTCTTTTTGAGCCTTTGCACAGTCAAACCAGTGATAGAGTGTAGCGACCTTGGCATTTTCATAAGATAGGGACGTCGTGATACCGATCGAACTTAAAAAGTCTCCAGTTCTCCCCAGAAGCAGTAAAATCCAATCTGGAATTTTATACTTCGGAACTGACACGCCCGCACATTGGGCAATGATCTGAAATAAATCTTTTATCAAAAGATTTTCTCCAGATAAAATATAACGTTCCCCTGTACGGCCCCGATGCCAAGCCGCAAGGACTCCGGCCACAACATCTTCTACGGCAACGACGCTCACTCCTCCCGAAGTGTAGAAAGGGAATTTTCCCTGGGCCACTTTGACTTGTGTTTTACGGCTTCCTTTTTTTAAATCACCGGCCCCATAAATCGTACTGGGATTTACAATGACCGCATCTATTTTTTGATTGTTCACCGCTGTCATTACTAACTCTTCAGCTTTACGTTTGGTTTCAAAATAACCAAAATTAAATTTTTCTAAATTATATTGTGAATTTTCATTCAAGATTTGATGTGGATCAAAACCCGCACCCACTGTTACAACCGACGACAAATGAACCAATCGCTTCACTTGTTGATGCTCACAGGCCACCAAAACATTTGCTGTTCCTAAAACATTTACCTTTTCCATTTGCTCACGATCGGACCGTCGGTACGCAATCAAACCCGCCAGATGAAAAACAGCCTCTACCTTAGCAAAGGCAGACTCTAGAGACTTTAAGTCCGTGACATCTCCTTGGATAATTTGACACTTTAATTTTTGCAATTCGGGCTCTTTATTTGGATTTCTAACTAAGGCAAGGACCTCCTGGCCTTCGTCGATAAGCCCTCGCACCAACCATAGCCCCAAAAATCCATTAGCTCCAGTAACTAAAACTCGACTCATAATTTTTCAAGCCCCCACTTTTTTATAATCAACCTGGATAACTTGGCCATTAAAAGACCAATAAGTATC
>DAIRER010000034.1:0-9841 GCA_036795495.1 Pseudobdellovibrionaceae bacterium
CTAAAATGATAATTTGAAAAATCAGAAAATTTATTACTATTGGGCCACTTTTTTGCAGCATAAATTTGGTTGAGGGTATTGATTTTCTGAGACTCATCCTCTACCAAAAGTCCGGAACTGAGTTTAAAGTAAGCAGAACTCGAATCTGTGAAAGCTTAAAAGCCTCAGCATTGTCAGAATCCGATGAAGGTTTTTCTTGAGTTTTTTATCTAAAGCTGCTGAGCTTATTATGATGAAATGTCTGCCGTTAATTTTTCTACTATCTATTTCTGCCTGCAAAACGGCGACTTTTGTTAAACCCGAAGAACTAAACTCCACAATATTTCCTACAGCATCAACAACAGCACAAAAAGCTCCTGTTAAACCAGATCAAAATTTAGCTCCAGGAGCTCTTTGCACAAAAGACGATAAAGATTTTCATGAATTTAGATACAAGGAGAAAATTCCATATTGTCGGCGGGTCGTATCAGAAAAAACAAAGGAAAAGTTATATAAACTTTACGAAATACCTGATCGGTGCCGGAGAGGTTATACAATCGATCACCTTATCCCTCTATCAATTGGAGGTTCTAATAATATGAAGAACCTTTGGCCTGAACCAATTCCCATAAAAAATAGCCGAAAAGGAATTGAGGGCTATCTATACCATGAATTACGAAATGGCAAAATCACTCAAAAAGAAGCAGTTCAGTTAATTATTAAGGAAAAAGTGAACCCTAATCTTGATAGTATCCATCCGGATCATTGGCTTGGATTTCCGAATTGCGAATAATTAAACACTATAATTCCAATTTTAAATCGGCACTTGTCTTGCTGTGATCTTAGCAGACAATCACTCGGAGGAATTATTATGAAGCCTATAGTTTTTATTATTTTAATATTTGGTGCGCAATACAGTTTTGCCGATGACCCAACAACACGTGGGCAGAGACTATCTATGTTATCAACCATAGACGACTGGTGCGGCGATGATTGGTGTGAAGGACATTTTGAGTATGACTTTAAAAAACTTCGCTGTGAGGACTCCTCGATGACGTGTAGAGTTGACTACCTTTTACTTGGATCAAAAGGATTAAGACTGCCCTGTTTTTGTATTTTAAAAGTTAAGACATTTGGTGACAATTTTGTAGAAGATAATTTATTTAGTTTTCTGGAACAAATGGACCCCTGTGCCGAAGCCAATGAGGCCCAAATGTGGCAATTAGAAAAACAAGTGACCGAATCGAATTGAAAATGAAGATGAGAATAATCCTCATTAACTGCAGAAGAGTTCCAATCTGAAAGTTTGCACTGACGAGAACCACCCTATTGCATGATTTGGATCCACTTTAAAACATAAAAATATTTACATTCTCTTTTATGTTTTTTAATTTAGAAAATCACAGTGAGTAAAACAATTTCAACTTACCTTTTTAACAGTTTGAGGTTCAAAAACTTTAGAAAAATCAGCTTGTGGCAAGGCTATTCTTATATTGTCAATAACATCTAAAGAAACGTTATCACCCGCTTCAGCTCTTTGATATTGTCGTCCAGAGACCCCATCAAGCTTTTTTGTGACTTGTTCTTGGGTAAATCCATGAATTTCCCTTGTCATCTTTAAAAGAAAAGCTACTTTGGCTCTTGTTGGAATATCTTTAAAGCTAAACACTGAACTTGATGCTTCCTCAAAAGCATAACCCACGATCTCATCGTTTTCTTCATCTTTAAAGGCAACAATACCATCTGCTATATCTTCACCATAGTTATTCACTTTTTTAAAAAAAATCTCTGCATAGTCTATATCTTTATCATAATAAATATTCATAAAACCCTCATAATTTCTTATAAATCAGTTTTGATCCGATAATTGTTGATTTGGTCATGGCAGAAGAAATAAAGTTTCCTGTCTTAATTTTCTTTACCGCGATCATCCAGTACCTATTTTTCCCAGACGCCAAATTTTCTTTTTTTGAATAATACAGCTCCGTATCCTCACGCTTTTGACTCACCCACACTTCATCAGGATCAGACAGAGTGTTTTTTATATCAGCTTCACATATTTCTGGATGAACAGCTTTTATATGCTCAGTCCAAACCTCTTCGCTCAATTCTATATTTAATCCAATATAATCAACAAAAAACATGCCCCATATTACGACAAATTTGTCGCGCCGTCAATTATAAATCTTTAGCCGCACAAAACTCTCCTTTTGTGCGGGAGGTCTGTACTGGCCTGAATGACGAGTCGAGAAGAGCTCGCGCCGCCTACTGGGCGCCAAGGTTCTCATCGAGAGTTGAAAGCAGAACCTCATGTAAAAAGTGAGCAACAACGGTTCGGACTTCTTCTTGAGAAATTGTATCCATATTCAAGCCCTGTCGATGGACTAGCTCTGTAATTCTTTTAAGAGAATATTCTAGGGGAAGATTTGTCGCCATAGCTAATTCTAAAATAAGATCCTTGCCCATTGAGCCTCCATGCCGTTTGGGTTCATCGCCCCTTTTTTTCAGCCATCATGGCCAAAATTAAGACGTATTGAAAAGACTCTTAGATTAAAACAAGGGGTTAATGAGAGCTCAATAAAAAAATAAATGTTAAAGACCTTAGTCTGTAAAAATCAAGAGTTCTAATAGACCTAGATTGAAAGAAGTCTATTGAATAAATCGATTTGGCCTTAAACCGGGGCGTAATTGCGGGGAGGCTGGCCCGGTGGGCGTTGACTCATTTGGGGAGGCGCCTGGGGCGGAGGAAAATGAGAGACATCAGGCTCTGCATTAACAAAGCGGTTGTATTTAGCCTCAAACTTCAATTTAACCGTCCCGGTGGGACCATTTCTTTGTTTTCCAATAATAACTTCGGCATGCCCCTGCTTTTCAGGGTCTTCCTTGTCATAATAATCATCACGATAAAGCATCATAATAACATCCGCATCTTGTTCAATCGAACCAGATTCACGGAGGTCTGAAAGCATCGGTCGACGGTCCGAACGGCCCTCAACCCCTCGATTCAACTGAGCAAGAGCAACAACGGGAATTTGCAACTCTTTTGAAAGACTCTTAAGAGACTTTGAAATTTCAGAAACCGCCCGCTCGCGGCTTTCCACTTTGATTTTTAAATCCATCAGCTGAAGATAATCTATCATAACCAAATCAAGGCCAAATTCCGATTTTAGCCGTCGACACCGAGATCGAATTTCAAAGGGACTTAACCCTGAAGTATCGTCAATATATAGTGGCGCCTCGCTGATCATACTTGCTGAGTTAATTAGATTTGGCCAAGCGGAATCCGCAATGCGACCACTTCTCATATCGGACATATTGACTTTTGATTCGGAAGATAAAATCCTCATCATCAAGGACTCTTTACCCATCTCTAGAGAAAAATAAGCCACAGTTTTCTTTAATCGAAAAGCAACATGTTGAGCTATGTTGAGACTAAAAGCCGTCTTTCCCATAGAAGGACGAGCCGCAATAATCGTAAATTCCCCAGGATGAAATCCGTAGGTCATCTTATCTAACTCTGTGAAGCCAGAAGCCACGCCCGTGAAATCCGCCTTTTGTTTATAAAGCTCTTCGATGCGTTGAATACTCGATTTAACAATTTCCATAGACCCAATAAGGCCCGTCTTAGATTTTGTCTCGCCGATCTTAAGAATTTTTCCCTCAGTACGATCAATAAAAGAGGAAACATCTGGAAAGTCCTGCTCATAGGCCTCTTCAATGATTTCAGTGCTCGTGTGGATGACCCTTCTAAGTAAAGACTTGTCCTTTACGATTTGAGCATAGGCCTTTACATTCGCTGCAGAAATAGTTTTATCCAATAGGCTTACTAAAAAATCAGGACCACCAATACTGGCCAACTCTCCCCGCTTTTCAAGAAGATTTGTCACAGTAATTATATCAATAGCTTGAGTGTTTTGATGAAGCTCTCGAATGGCAGAAAAGGTTTTATGATGGACAGGCAAATAAAAATCTTCTGGAACGAGAAGGTCGCCGACCTGATCAAAGGCCTCGGGCTCTAACATTAAAGCTCCAAGAATGGATTGTTCGGCTTCTAAATTTTGAGGTGGTAGTTTTGCCATTAAAAAATCCCCCCAGGATCAGATAATCCATGCACTATATTTAATCTACGCACTAAATGTTACGCTTGATTTTTATTTTGTAAATATCAATTTTCTTTTTTAATGTGTTGCGGTTAATTCCCAGCATCTGCGCGGTTCTTACTTGATTTCCATTGGACGCTCTGAGGGCTAATTCGAGTAAGGGTTTTTCAACTTGCTCGATAACGATATTGTATAAGCCGTTTAACTCTACTTGAGCCTCGTGCTGTTGTTGAAAAAGGACTTCCAGCTTACTTTTAACAAGTTTTTCTAAGCTTACAGACTGTAAATTGGCCACAAGAAGGTTATCTGAACTATTCAGGCTGGGTATCATATCTCTCCCGATAATGGATTTGATTATTTAAACTCCGCGAGTTGTGGAAGACCAAATATACTTATGTTGTTGCAAATGCAACCTTGCAGTTGAATTATGATGCAATATTTGTTCTGCTAGCCAGCGTGGCAAAACTTTTTCGTATGATGGGCTGTATAAAACTATTGATTTTTTAAATAAATTATTTTGGTGACAAAAGGACTCTGCCCATAAAAAATCCTTTTCAGAGCAAATTACAAATTTAATTTCTGTTGTAGATGTAAGATAATTTAAATTTGAATCCAAAAAACTATTTTCAGCACCACTCTCTGGAGTTTTCACATCTAGAATAATTTTAACACGAGAATCCACTTTAGAAATATCACGGGATCCGCTCGTTTCTAGGGAAACGAGTTTTCCAAGATCACAAAGTTTTATCATAAGTTGCTGAACACCCTCTTGAAGTAGAGGCTCGCCACCTGTTATGCAAACATATTGGGTTGAGAAGCTTTGAATTTTTGAAATGACTTCGTCGAGTGTAAGGAAAGCACCTTCATAATAAGCGTATGTTGTGTCACAATAGGTACATCTTAAATTACATCCAGAGGTTCTAACAAAAACAGTGGGTAGACCAACATACGTGCTTTCGCCTTGAATGCTATAAAAAATTTCATTAATTTTGATTTGGTCTGGGTACTTCACGGGCTTTTTGTCCAGCATTACCCTATCAAAAGTCAAGCTTTGTTAAGTTCGTCTACCACTAGAATTAGACTTAACCTAATATATTCTCTATGAGAGACATATTTGCAAAACATAAAAGTGATTTATTCACAATTTTTAACTTAGGTCTAAGCGTTTTTGTGGGTTTTGCTTTGGGATCTTATAATCCCAAAGACCCTTCATTTAATTCACTAGGTGGAGTGCTTAAAGCAACAAATTATTGTGGGATTGCGGGAAGTTTTACTGCGGATCTATTATTTCAACTTTTTGGTCTATTGGCTTGGCTCGTCCCAATTCTACTTATTCTAAGCGGAATCATTCGATTGTTTGAAAAACAAAAAAATTCTTTTACTACGGGATCATATATTTTAATGTTTTTTATTCTATCCAGCCTTGGGGCTTTGTTGAGTTCCTATTGGCCAGATGTTCAATATTATGAAAAAAATATTTCAATAGGTGGAGTGATCGGATACTCGACACTCAAGGGGCTCACCCTAGTATTTAATTCTTTCGGTGCACAAATTGTTCTATGGTCTATGTTAGTGATAGAAGTAGTTATTTTTTTTGAAAAAAAATTAAAAGATATTTTTATGATTCCTACCCGTGCAACTCTAGGTGGATTTCAGCAAATAAAACGACTTTTTTTTAAAGAAAAAAGTAAAGAATTAGTTAAAACGAAAGAGCCAGAAAAAAGCATTGATTCAAAACGAGAAAAAATAAAATTTGAGCTGCCGTTTTTGAAAAAACAAAACGTGATTTCAAGTTTTGAAAAAACATCTCCCGAACTTTCTGGATTTCAAAGCCAAAAATTTGTATTTGAAGAAAAAGAATCTTCAGAAAAAGTGACTACAATAAAAACCAACACAAATAAAAAGCTAAATTGGACAAAAAAAGTTGAAAACTGGATCATGCCAAAATTAGATCTTTTAGAAAATCCGCCAGATTCTCGATTAAAAATTGATAAAATTGAAATTCAAAGAAAAGCAGAAATGCTTAAAGAAAAATTACTTCACTTTTCTATAGAGGGAGAGATTACTGAAGCAAAGCCCGGCCCCCTAGTGACAATGTATGAATTTAAACCCAATGCAGATGTGAAAATTAGTAAAATTTCAGAATTAGAGGATGATTTATCCCTGGCGTTAAGTAGTGAATCTGTTCGAGTTGTTGGACATATTCCGGGTCGAGATGTTGTGGGTATAGAAACATCAAATGTTAAAAGAGAAACAGTGTTTTACAAAGAGCTGATTTCTGAAAATACTTTTTGGAAAGATGAGTTTACCCTTCCCTTGGCCTTAGGAAGAAATGTAGAGGGAGACCCACGCATAGTAGATTTAAGAAAAATGCCTCATCTTCTGATTGCAGGAACGACAGGAAGTGGAAAATCTGTATTTGTTGCCTCGATCATTGCAGGACTGATATTTAAACACTCTCCGAAAACTTTAAGAATGGTTTTGATTGATCCCAAAATGGTAGATTTAGCCCACTTTGCAACGATTCCACATTTAATTTTACCTCATGTTACAGAAAGTAAAAAAGCAGTTTCTGCCTTAAAATGGTCAGTTCGAGAAATGGAAAAAAGATACCGTTCTTTGTCGCAATTTGGAGCTAGTAAAATTGAAGCCTATAATCAAAAAGTGGAAGAGCTTTCTGCAGAAGAAATAAAACAACACGAAGAGGACAGTGACAACCGTTATTACTTTAAGCCTTTACCTTATATTGTGATCGTTATTGATGAGTTAGCAGACTTAATGGTTAGCGAAAAACAAAATGTAGAACAGCCCATTCAAAGGTTAACCCAAATGGCAAGAGCCTGTGGTATGCATTTAATCATTGCCACTCAATCACCCAGAAAAGATGTTGTAACGGGTTTAATTAAAACAAATATTCCAGGACGCGTGGCTTTAAAGGTTTCAAGCAAAATGGATTCACGGATTATTTTAGATGATTCTGGCGCCGAAAGATTGCTTCCAAATGGGGATATGCTTTTTCTTGCTCCTGGGGTTAATAAACCCACTCGACATCATGGGCCCTACTTGTCTGATAAAGAAATTCAACGCTTAGTTCAGTTTTGGGCGGGACAGGGAGAGCCTGAATACGACACCCTAGGGATAAAAATTCTAGAAGGGTTTTCTGGAGATGCTGGTGCGAGTGGTTCTGGTGAGTCCATGGACGATGAGTATGATGATCGCTACGATGAAATTCTATCCTGGGCTGCGGAACAAAAAGAAGTGAGTGCCTCTTTGATTCAGCGAAGATTTCGATTGGGGTACCCCCGCGCTGCAAGAATTATCGAACTTTTTGAAAAAGAAGGAGTTGTTGGTCCTGCAAATGGCAGCAAACCAAGGCAAGTTCTATTAAATCCAATGCAAGCCTAAAAAGTATTTGACAAGGTCCTGGACCTTTGTGGTGTGATGAAGATCAAAATAACCACGGAGGGAATATGAAATCATTAGTAACAATGGCTGCATTTTTATTTTTAAGTGCGGCATCAGCGAACACGCCAAATGCAGATCTACAACAAGTATTTTTTGGACTTGAACAACAACTTCAGGCGAAAATTTATTCAGAAGCTCAAGTTTTGGGTCTCAATTGGAAAGTAGGAGATCAGAATACTTACAGTTTGGATATGGGATTTATCAAAGGCAGCATGATTATGACTGTTGCCGAGATAGGCGAAGAAGGGATTTGGTTAAATCAAGATATGGATCTTGGATTTGCAGGCAAACAACAAGCACGTGCCCTGATTGATCCCAATACAGGTGAAGTAAAAAAATTGATCGTCAATGGTAAAGAACAGGAAATTCCAAAACAAAATGTTGAGATTGTAGAAACAAAAGAAGATAAAATTACTGTTCCTGCTGGTACATTTGAGTGTATTTTTGTGCGTCTTCATGATAAAGATCAAAATAAAGACATTCAAACATGGATCAATCCTCGTGAAATCCCAATTTCAGGAATGTTAAAAACGATTCAGCCCGGTCAGTTTGGAAATGTAACTATGTTGCTCAAGTCATTTAAAAAGAACTAAGAGCAGAAAAAAAAGTATTTAAGTGATTAAGGCGCCGAAGAAACCCCAAAATAAAAAATTTCATTTAAGGTTTGGGCTTCGAGCGCTTTTTTTAGGGTTGTTTTTTTGGATATCTGTTTCTTCTGCAGCTCCTTTATCTAGTGAGCTTTTGCTGAACTTAGAAAAGGCTCAAGACTTTGTTCTAAAGAAAAAAAGAAAAGAGGCCCTTGATTTGTTGATTGTTCTTTTAGAAAAAGAAAAGGGAAAGCCAACAAAATCTGCAAAAATTTTAAAAAAAAACATAAATGAACTGAGCGAAGTCTTTTTAACTGACAAATCTCAACAACTTTATGAAAGCGCTCAGTTTGTTAAAAAAACGAATGCTTCATCTGCGCAACAGCTGTATTTAGAGGCCCTACGTTTAGATCCAGATAATTCAAAAATTACTTTTGAGTTGGGGGCTTTGTATTTAAACACTGGAGACTGTACAAAAGCCTATGAATTAATTTTTCCTGATGGGAATAAAAGCGATCTGCTTAAAGTGAAATCTATTGAGGGTCTTGGACTCCTTTATGCTCATATTTTGCTCTGTCAAAATAAAATCAAAGAGTATGATGCACTTAGGGAAGGGTTTTCTGGGGAAGAAGAGTCTGCAATATACTGGATACATCTCGACATTAACCGCTTCTGGGCAAATAAGGAGATTTCTTTAGCCAAAACAAGTTTGGCCCTTATTTTAAACAAGGATCCACAATTTATTCCTGGTCTTTATTGGGATTGGAAAATCAATCGTTCAAAGAAATCAGCAGAAAAGTACTTGTCTGAATGTCAAAATTTATCTATTAAAACTCAAAGTAAATACAAACGAGAACCCCAATTATGTGGTTTTGTAACAGAAGTTGAAAATGAAATTAATCAGAAAAAATAAATGTTTCTTTATAGTTCTTGTTTTTTTAAGTTTAACCAACAGTTCTTGTGGGATAAAGGGTAAGCCACTTCCCCCCTTAGAACCTTTGGAATTAAAAACGAGAGAAGCTCTATTAAAAGAGCAAACTGAAAAAGCAAAGCTAAAAAAGAATAAGTCAACGAGTCCAAGTGTAACCAATGAGTAAATTAAATGATAAAATCATTTTGTCAAAGTGGAGCTCTGCAGGCAATACCTTTCTAATTCTTAACGGGAGCAGTGTTCTTAAAAAAAATCGAAAGAAATTTACTCAAAAATATTGTGACTCAATAAGAGGGCTTAAGGCGGATGGTTGTTTATTTTTAGATCTAATGAAAATAAAAACATTCTATATTTGGGATTTTTATAATTCTGACGGCTCAACGGCAGAGATGTGTGGAAACGCGGCCCGAGCCGCACATCAATACTGTCGGACTTTTCTAAAAGATAAGGAGAGAACGCTTCAGTTTAAAACTTTGGCAGGAATTGTAAAGACAACTAATATTGAAAATAAAATATCTGTTGAGATGCCTGAAGTTAAAATTTTAAAAAATGATAAAAAATATCTATTAGTGAACACGGGCGTACCACATATTGTTATGCAGGTTAAAGAATTATCCAAAGCTCAAATGGATTTAAAGAAAATAAAAAAACTACGGCAGCTTTTCTATGGTGGACAAAAGGGTTTTAATGTGACTCTTTTAGAGATGAATAAGGGAAGTAAAATTAAGGCCGTGACGTTTGAAAGAGGTGTTGAGTCTTTTACGCCTTCTTGTGGAACC
>DAIRER010000483.1:0-1920 GCA_036795495.1 Pseudobdellovibrionaceae bacterium
GCCCCCCAAAAAAGATCTTTACCATCGTTGGATCTATCAACGGCTGAACGCTGTCATCACGTCATCTTCTTGGGTCCAAAGTGAAATTCAAAATAATTTTCCAATAGAACCTTCGCGAGCCCGACGGATACGATATGGACGTCCCTCACTTCAAAAAAGTTCACCAGTTGAAGTTTTAAAAGTAAAAAACAATCTTGATTCGGATCTTCGTAAAATTATTTTCGGAACCGCCTGTCGAATTGATCCTGGAAAAGGGATTAAAGAATTGGCTCTAGCCCTTGAAAAAATCCAACCTGAGCTTCTTGATAAAATGGAACTTTGGATTATCGGGGAGCCCACATTACTAAAAACTCATCCGGATGGAACTCCTGAATATGAACCAAAATCTGACGAATTAAATCATTGGCTCATTGAATTTCAAAAAAAATATCCTAAAACCTTAAAGCTGATCCCTTTTCAAAAGAATCTTCAGCTTTATCTCTCAGCCATGGATGTTTTTATCTTAGCTTCGCACGGTGAAACTTATTCCTTAGCCGTCATAGATGCCATGATGTTGGGACTTCCCGTCATCGGCACAAATTCAGGTGGTACTCCAGAACAAATCACTGGAGGAAATCCAGGACTAGATAATTCCCGTGGATTGCTTGTTGAACCGCACTCCCCACTTTCCCTTGCTCAAGCTATTGAAAAATTAATCCTCTCTCCGGAATTAAGAAAATCCTTTTCAATAGCCGCCGAAGAATGGTCTCAAAGGGAGCATTCTTGGGAAAAAACAATAAAACACATGATGGATCTCTATCATGAAAATTAAATCTATTTATTTTTTCTATATAGTAACTTTTATTTTTCGATTGTTTTTTGCCACTCAAGTGGGCTTAGCGGATGATGAGGCCTACCACTGGAGTTGGGCCAAAGAATTACAACTTTCTTATTTTGATCATCCTGGTTTTATTGCCTGGTGCGAGGCTCTAAGTACAGCTCTTTTCGGTGACACATTTTTTGGGGTGCGCTTACCTGCTATGATTTTTTATGGTCTAACGGCTTTTTGGAGTTGGAAATTAACTAAAGATTTATTTAATGAACAGGCGGCTCACTGGGTGGTTTTGATTTTTCTATGGTCTCCTTTTTATGGATTTGGAGGTCATGTGGCCTCTCCCGAGCCACCCTTTATATTTTTCTGGATTCTGAGTTCCTGGATCTTTTGGCAGGGTGTTCGAGAAGATGAACACCGCTGGAGTCTTTCAAAAACATGGATTTATTTGGGGCTATCTATGGGACTTGGAATTAACTCCAAATTTATTATATCTCTTTTAGCTCCTGGTTTTGCTCTTTTTATGCTTTTTCATCCCAAACATAGAAAAGATTTTTTAACACCCTGGCCTTGGCTTGGTGCTGGCGTCGCTACTCTCATGAGTCTACCTGTTTTTTATTGGAATTATATTCATGATTGGCCTAGTTTTAAATATCAATTTCATGATCGACATACCCATACCGCATTTAGCTTTCTACGATGGCTAGAATTTCTTGGAGCACAACTTATTTTTTACTCTCCTTTTTTGTACGTTTTAATTTTATTTATTTTTATCTATTCCTATTTTAAAAAAAGTCAGAGCCGATGGCTTTTTATATTTGCACTCAGTGCCCCTTCTTTTTTTGTATTTTACCCACAACCTTTCACCGCAGAGTTCAAACCCCATTGGACCGGAGCCGCTGTTCTTATTCTCATTATGGGAGTTGCAGGGGCCTTGAATTTAGGCATCATTCGTTATCGACGTTTTTGGAACTTATCGATTGCTCTATTTTATGTGCTTTTCAGTTTTATCACCTATGCTCCATTTATTTACCCGTGGCTTCCAAAGGCCTATCGATTGATTTCTTCCGAACCTTGGTCGCCACGAAATGATTTAAGTAACGAGTTTT
>DAIRER010000484.1:0-1912 GCA_036795495.1 Pseudobdellovibrionaceae bacterium
TCCTTTAAATATTTTGCCTCCAGAGGTTTATTACGATTCACAAATAGAGGCTTTGGTGGATCCCTATTTAGTTGTATTTGTTCTTGTTGCGGCCTTATTGCTTTCCTATTTCGGGGCTTTTATATCAACTCGAGATATTTCAAATATAGAACCTTCAGAAGCTTTAAAGGGCAAACGTTAATTATTTTTGTAGCCATGGATGCTTATTTCTTCTAGCCTTAATTATATCTTTTTCTGATAAACCATAAAGAAACATTTTTTCAGAAAGCTCTCCCGCACTAATTCCTAATTTTTCAGCAGCAAACGCAAGATTTAAATGTAATTCTTCATAAGTAGAATTTATCTTACCAAAATTTATATCATTAGCGGTTCTTGGTCTATTATCTATAGGTGTTCTGTGAAGAACTGATAAAATAATAATTCTCTCAATTTCCTTAAGATGAAAGGATGACTCAAATGGAGGAAATTGATTAGAATCATTAAAAATAATTCCTAAGGTCCCAATTTGAAGTTCCGTAGTTTCAGTTGGTTTTTCTGAAATCATTATTTCAAAGACATCTGGAGGAAATACAGATTGGATTTCAATAAGTTCATTTGAATCTGTAAAGGCGACACCTCTTTCGATCATTGTTTTTAATTCTCTAATATTTCCTGGAAAGGGATAGATTTTAAAAAAATCTAATACTTCATTTGAAAAGCGAATGTTCTTTTTATCAGAGGCTGTCATATAGAGTTTTAAATAAATGTCAGCAATTTCGTGAACTTCTTCAACCCTTTCTTTTAGCGGCGGAATAAAATAAACCATGCCACTCAATCGATAATATAGATCCTCACGAAAGGATCCATTTTTAACTAACGTGAATAGGTTTTTATTTGTAGCTGTAATAATACGAACATCCGCAGTTAAAACTTCTTCAGATCCAACTGGAGAATACTTTCCGGTTTCAATAAATCTTAATAATTTAACCTGGAGCTGTAATGGTAATTCAGCAATTTCGTCTAAAAAGAGTGTGCCACCTTTAGCTCGGCTAATTAAACCTTGATGTTGGGAGTTCGCCCCAGTAAACGAGCCTTTAACATGTCCAAACAATTCAGATTCAAAGATGGATTCTGCAAATTCAGTTAAATTAGAAATTACAAGTGGACCATTTGATCTAGAACTTTGATTATGAATTATCTCGGCAATTAAACTTTTTCCAACCCCAGTTTCACCAAGTAAGATAATAGATAAATTAGAATTTGCGGCTTTGGTAATGTTATGAATTAACTTTGTCATTTTGGGACTTTTAAATACAGGTTGGATCGAAGATGTTGTCGAATTTTTTGGACTTACAATGCTTTTACAAGTATGAGCTTCAATCTGAAATGGTGCGATAAAAATACAAGTGCTAATTAATATATACTTTTTGAGCATTGAGTATGTATTTATAGCCATTGAGGCTTTAGTTAATATAATTGACATCAAGAGCTAATATCAGAAATTAAATTAAATTAACATAATTAAATTTAAAGATTGAAAACATATAGAATATTTTATCAAAAAGAATTGAGTGCTTTGTCAAAACTTTTTACAGCATGACCTTTGAATTCTATTTGTAGAAGTGTGGTTTTGAAATAATTTCATATTCTTTCATAATTAAACAGGGACAGAAAAGTCGCGTAGGACCTCATTTAAAGAGGTTTTTTTGTCGGTACTTTCTTTACGTTGACCAATAATAAGGGCACAGGAAACTTGAAATTCACCTGCTGGAAATTTTTTAGGATAAGTCCCGGGAATGACTACAGAGTTTTTTGGAACACGGCCCTTGTATTCTTGAATTTTCCCTTGGGAAATGTCTCAAATTTTAGTGCTGGCTGTGATCGTTGTATCCGCCCCCAGAACAGCACCCTCTTCGATCAGAACGCCCTCAAC
>DAIRER010000485.1:0-1900 GCA_036795495.1 Pseudobdellovibrionaceae bacterium
CCCAAATAATTTCTTGATACAAGAGGGGAGGGTTATAAACAAAAGTGGCTTTTCTTTCGCAAAACTCAGGATGCTCGCGGTCTTTCCAAAAAAGGGTACTGACGGGGGATTCAAAATTAAAAGTCATCAGTGTGTATTGCACTTTTTTTTCTATTTCATTGTAAACATATCGATCTAAAACCCATAGGCCTTGAAGTTCGCACTCAGGATCACTTACGGAACTGCCCAACGAAAATAGAAGGACAAGTAAGGAAAGAAAAAATTTTTGAACTTTCATTTTCACTGTATAACAAACCGCAAGGGGGCAATCAAGGGGTCTTTAGATTTTAAAATCCTCTTGAATTGAGTGTTTGAAGGACATCCTGTTGTTCTTTTTCTGAAAAAGATTCTTTTAAAGCCATTCTTACGCTTTGCCCAAAATCTAAGATTTGCGACTTCGGTCCCAGTCTGGATAAACTAAGAAGCGCTAATTTTTCTGCGTTTGTAGTGCCAATACTTTTTCGCATTTCCCAAAGGGCTCCACTGACAATGAGACTGTCGTGGTATTTCATCCCATTTTTTTCTGAAAATAAAGTAACCGTTTCTAACGTTCTTTTAAAAGGGCTTTTTAAATAAGCGATATTTCCCATTTGAGGATTATTCAAATGGCTTGCCGTTAGAAAATCAGCATAGGCTTCATTAAGACTTCCCTCTTCTCCCTCATAGGAGAGTCCAGACAAAGCTTCAACAATAGCATGAGAGGTTTCATGCATCACAATACTAGGATCCTGTGGAATGTGATTCCAAATGACAGCATCTCCGGCGCCGAGAGTGATTCTCTGGTGTACATAACCTGTGTAAGTTGTTGGTCGTCCATCAGGAGCTGTCACATTGACTCGGGCTTCAAGAGCAAAGGGGAGTTGGAGTTGATGTTTGCTGAGATAATATTTTAAGTGTTGATCAATAAAATAATAGGTTTGGACTTGATTGAATCGGCTATCTTGGGGTTGAAAAACAAATTTTCCATTTTGCCCCTGGGCCTGCTCTTTAAGATCATTAAAAACTTTAACTCCAGAGCTCATCAAAAAACCATTGCCAAAAAGGTTATCTAAAATAACCTCACTGAGATCGCTAAATTTGGGCCCCATTGGGTAGATCACGGCTTGATAGTCAAAAGAAGATCCTATGGGAGAGTTCTCAACCTGACTTCCACCCAATGTGATTTTCATTCGGTGGGCTCCCAAATTATAAGGTGATTGATAATCAATGACCCAAAGTAAAAAAGGACGATAGTTGTTTAAAACAATAGTGAGTCGAGGGTCCCAAACATAGACTGCATTTTTCAAATCCTGAAATTTAGATTTAAATTGTAAGAGCGAAATATATTTGTTTTTAAGGCTTCTAGATATTTCTGCATCTAAATGGGAAAAGTGGTTTTCTGAATATTCTGATTTAATAAAAAGAAATTCATTTTTTGAATTTAATATTTTTTGAACATAGGAGCCTTCAATTTCTACTCCCTTATAAGTAAGGACATTTCTTGAGACTATTTCATTAAGATATTTTATTTGAACTGTATTTTGTGATTCTTTTTTTTCTAAAAATTGGGGTTGATCAAGACCAGAATTTTTATTCCAGGTTACAGTTTTTAAAGGTGTGGGCTGAGAACAGCCCACAATCAAACCGTAAAAAGCAAAACCAAATATTGTTAACCTATATTTATTTTGCTTTACCATGACCCCCCCCTTTTTATACCAAAACTATACTGAAAAAGAATTACTCTTCAATGAGCATTGTTTTTTCCATATAAGTTCCGTCACCATTTACGAAGCGAATGGTGTGCTTTCCAGCTTCAAGCTTGCCAAGATGGATCTCTTTAGTAAAGGGGACCAAGACCATTATGCACATGCCCTGGCTGACA
>DAIRER010000035.1:0-9657 GCA_036795495.1 Pseudobdellovibrionaceae bacterium
CACATTAGACCTTGAGCCAGTTCTCAGGTCGTGGTACCTTCGCTGGCATGGGCTTTAATTTTATTTTATTTTCATGTCTTCTGGTGCTTGGAAGTGATGTTTACGGATTTACATTTTCAAAAAATCTAAATTTTAATGAAAGAGCGCATGTAGTAAGAACCCTTGGTTTTGGGGGGACTCCTAAAAGTTTAACGAGCCCTCTTCCGCTGGGTGGAGATTTAGGGCTTGAGTTTGGAATTAGCTATGACTTTATTAGTACGTCGAATCTTAGACGTCTCGGAGATCGTCAAGGGCTTGGGGACGAGGTTTCTATTCCAGCGCTCAGTATCGGTAAAGGTTTGTTTTCGAATATTGACTTTTTTTTTCAATTTAGTCCCCTTCCCTCTGATCAAAAGATAAATCATTATGCTGGGCTGCTGCGTTGGGCCTTTTATGACATAAAAACGTTACCAATAAAAGTCTCGTTAAATTTTAGTGCTGGGGTGAGTGTTTTTGATGATTTTTTGAGTTTACGGTCGACTGTTGTAGATGTGCTGACGTCCTATTATTTAGATAATTTAAGTCTTTATTTTGGTGTTGGTTATATTCGTTCATCAGGATATTTTTATGGTGGAAGTGACTCGTTGGCTGATGATCTGCAAACCCATCTTCATGAAGATACAGAAACTCGAAGTTTTGTTGGTTTGGATTACGATATAAACCCTTACTTTTTCACTTTCGAAATTAATCGCTTTACGGATACGGTTTTTGCACTCAAGCTTGGCTTGAGAATATGACAATTAGCTTGGCTTGAGAATATAACAGGAGTGATTTATGAAAACTCAACTAAAACGATTTCTTTTCTCTTTTAAAGGCGAACCAATGATGCTGGTGATTGTTATGTTATTGGTCCCTCTTCTTTTTTCATTTATTCAACACCCTCGAATTGCGGCGCTGTTTGCCGGTGCTTTATTTCTTCTTGTTGGTGTATTGACTGTAAGACAAGGGCTGTATACAAAAAATAAAATTTTAATATTCTTTAGTTTTTTATTTTTAGGTTTATTTGTTTTACCTATATTTATTTTAAGGATTTTAGATTGGGATGCTAATTTTCAAGCTATGAGTTTTTTAGGAATTCCACTTTCATGGCTGCATGAATACTCAAAATGGATATATGTGCTTTTATTGCTTTCAAGTTTCAGAGCTCGATGGATTCAATCAAGCTCTGAAGAAAATAGAAATTAAATTAAAAAATAAGAATTAAATTAGAGTGGTACAATTGGTGATATGCGAGTGTCCAAAACTCGATAGGGGTTATCAGCATGTTCAAGCAAGTACAATACAGGCTCTAGATTTTTTTGAATCACATTGGGAATGATTTCATCACCAGGATAAAATCCACCGCCGCCGCCTCCAGCACTTTGAGTTGGATCTAGTTCGAAGGTAAAGGAAATAATTTTATACGTACCATAGGACCAATCTGTTGTGTCTCCACTTGCAATATATAATTCTGAGGATTGTTGTGGTGAGTATCTATTCCATTCGGCCATCTTTGCAGCCATTGTTGCATGAACCTGTTGGTCTCTTAGATTTTCTATCCCATTGTACTTGTGACCCCAAGGGTAGAGTATAAGTTCAGAAAAAGTATGAAAACTCAATAAAATGGTGATATTTTTATGGGTTTCAACATAGTTTTTTATAGCTTGTGTTTCAGGTTCGCTAAAAGGGCTTTTTCCCATGTAAATATCACTTGAAGTGTTTTTACTTGAGCCCCCAGTGCCCCACATAAAACCATAGTTTCGATTTAAATCAACTCCGAATGTTCCATCTCCATTAGTCTTTCTGTTTTTTCTCCACATTTGATAGCGACCTGAGGCCACATCAAATTCTAATCCATCTGGATTTACGGCGGGAATAATATGAATATCTCTGCTGTTAACAAGGGCTTGAATGCGTTCATTGCCTTGATTATAAGACTCTAGAAGATATTTAATATATCCCAAGGGTGTTTCTACAGAAAGATGTTCCCGTGCATGGTGGCCTCCCATATAGATGATTCCTGGAAGTTGTGAGGCCTCGTTGATTTGACCACTAATTTGAACAGCCCAAATTTCTCTACCTTCATGGGATTTTCCAATGGAGTAAAGTTGAGCAATTTGTGGGTTTTGCCGAACAAGATTTTGAAGAGCCTCAGTGAGTTCTGCATAGTTATGAAAATTTGAATCTTTTGAAGGAAAGTCTAAAAGATTAAAAAAATCAGAACTGGGTAGAGCTAAATCTAACAGACCAGCTTTTTCTAGAAGACTTTTTTCGTTTGAAGATCCATAAGCATAAACCCATCCATCAACGGATGTTTCTATGGCGATTCCGGCATTGGCTATTTGAGTGCGTTCATATTTATTATTGGCTTTGATTTTTAGCCAATATTTATTGTTATCCTTTTGAGTTGCTCCCACTGTTAGAATTAAAGCTAAAGCAGAAAGCCCGAGTACTATAAATTTGCGTCCTTGCATAAAGTTCCCCCTTTGTCAGATTATGCTAACAACTGCCTAACAAGTATGCAAATTTATAAGACGGAGGTCCTGACTGAATGCGTAGAACTTAGGGTTTCCATTTGTTCATTAATTTTGAAACGACTTGATCCTTGGCTAAAAACTGGATTCCTAAAGAGAAGCCTTGATTCCAAACCACCTCTGCAGAAAGCGTTCTTTCTTTTCTAAGTTCCTTGAGTTGCACTGTGATTTGTAGAATATCCCCTTTTTGTGGGAGGATTTTTGTGTGATTTAATTCTAGGAAAGCTCCTGTTTTGGATATATTTTTAAGCTGGGCTGGGGCTTTTCCCATTTTTCCATAAACTTCGATGATAGCTAATTCCTTAGTATCAAAGCGTGTTTCTCGTGATGAAGATGGTATTTGATCAGACATAGAACCCCTTTCCTTAAAAGTAGATCGGTTTATTCTAGTAAACCTATGAGTCATTATCTCAGCTTTTTTGATCCTACAAAATAAATATTTTAAATTGCTTTAATTTTCATTTTTCTGTCTAATTGTTAAACAAATGAAATGACTTTTACTTAAGGTTTTTGAGAGTTTTCCATTCTTTGAGCTTTCGGATGTTTTGTTGAAGAACCGCTTCTAAAACACGAAGCTCTTTATCCGTTGGAAGGCTATGCAGTAGGATTCTTTTAAGGACCGTCAGGGCATTCATACGTCGCTGAGAGAGATCAAAGCCAAGTTCTGAAATCCAGTCTTTGAGTGTGTCTTCTGGAAAGGGCTTTTGGGATTGAGAAACCTTAAGGTCTTTACTTTTACTTTTGGGTGATATTATTTTTGTAGGAATCTGATTGTAATCTAAGAACTGAAAAGTTCGTTTATTCTTTTTAGAATTTAAAAATTGTCTGAAAGAATACATTCCTAGTAAGGTCGCTTGGGATAAATTAAGGCTCAAATTTTCTCCATAAGTAGGAATGCAGGTTGAAAAATGAGTTAAGCTAAGATCCTCTTCACTGAGACCACAGTCTTCTGGACCGAAAATAAAATGAATAATTAAAGGATTTTTTTGAGACTTTTTAAAATGTTGTGACTTTATAATTTTAGAAAAAACAGGTTCAAGATCTAATACATTTCTCATGCGTCCATCACGCGCGGTAAAACTAATGCGCAGACTTTCTGGCTCGGATTGAAAGAACTCATCCCAGTCCTTGTAAATTAGAGCCTTCTGTAATGGGGACTGTCCACGTGCGGCCGCTTGCTGTGCTGAATAAGTCAATTCACATTGAGGAGCAATAAGGATCAAACGAGAAATTCCCATATTGGTCATGGCTCTGGATGTGGCACCAATATTACGATCATAAAGTGAGCGAACAAGAACAATTCTTAAGTCAATTTTATAAGGCGTATCTGAATCTAAAGCCATGGATCATTTTTCAAAAGATAATTAGATATGTAGTCTTGAATTCCTTTTTCAATAGGCCATTGGGGTGCAGAGAGAGATTCAGAGTTCCATTTTTTCATTTTCGCTTCAGTAAAATATTGGTATTGATCTTTGATGTTATCTGGGACTTCTAACCAATTGATCAACATGGGCTTATTGAGGTTTGAGAAAACAGATTGTGCCAAATCTTTCCATGTTCGAGCGGAGCCAAATCCCATATTGTATATTCCATTTTTAGGAGTTTTTTTCATAAGTTCCAACATCCAACGGGTCACATCTTTAACATAGATAAAGTCTCTTTTTTGTTCACCATCTCTGTACAAAGAGTTGTAAGATTTAAATAAACCTAAAGAGTTTTGGGTTTTAACTTGTCCAAAAGCTTTGAATACAACGCTCGCCATAGATTCTTTGTGGTACTCATTTGGTCCGTAAACATTAAAAAATTTCAGTCCGTACCAAGAGGGTGGCGTCGTCTTTTGCTCAACAACCCAACGATCAAAAAGTACCTTTGAGTCGCCATACAGATTTAATGGTTTGAGTATTTCAGAGGGTGTTTCATCATCGAATCCGAGCTCTCCCCCCCCGTAGGTTGCCGCACTCGATGCGTATATCAGGTTTTTTTTATTTTGAGTGCACCATTGAAAAAGGCGTTGTGTATAAAGAGTATTGTTTTCATATAAAAAAGACCAATTTTTTTCAGTGGTTGAAGAGCATGCACCCATATGAATGACCCAAGAAATAGATTGAGCTTCGTCAGAATTTAGAAAATTCCAAAGTTCATCCTTATGTAAAAAAGAGGTGTATTTTCTTTTTCGAAGGGGCTCCTTGCGATGAGAAAGTATGACGCTATCAACGCATATAATATCTGTAATATCGGACTGGTTCAGTTCCCAGACCATCGCGCTTCCTATAAATCCATTGGCTCCGGTTACAAGTATTTTTGGCGACATTGTGGACTCCTTATGGGGTTTATACATAGGTTGTGAAGCCGGGTCTGTCAATTTTTTAAACAGTTCGATAAATCCTTCATTCAAATGGATTCTCAGGGACCCTATTTAAGCAAGTTCTCGATCCCATTTAAAAACTCTGCTATAAGAGGGGCTCAATCTCAAGTGAGGAGTTTTTGTGGTTCGTCGGCGTCTGTTTTATATATTAGGACTTACTTTTATAGCGCTCGCGTTGTCCTATTATTTTCAGAGATCTTCGAAAATACCTTCAAAGAATGTAGCTACCTATTGGCGGGATGCAAATGTCATCCTTGATCTTGAAAGTACGCTATTAAATGATGAAAACTGCTACTCAGCAGAAAGAACTTTTTTAGGATGTATAAAAGCGATTGAAAGTGTTTCTACATTATATCAATTGAGACTTAATTTTAATGGTTACTTCAAAGTCATGACAAAACAAGATTATGATGATTTTAAGTACGAAAACAAACATCTTCAATCTTGGACTGAATATTATCAAAAAAGAAACAAAAAAACCCAGTTATCCTTTTCAAAAGCATGGATCCTGATGAGGGATAAGCTATTTTCGGAAAAATATAAGTCGTATTTGAATGGAATTGCCATCAACGGGTATTTGTCTATTGTTGAAGATCCTCATACGTATATTATTCCTAAACAATGGTTTTTAGATCGAGTGACGGAATTAAAGCAAAGTATAGATACCTTTGGATTTAGTATTGAACGAAATGAAATGGGCTATGTTGTAACTAAGACAGAAATTTCAGAATTAAAAAAAGGGGATATTCTTTTAAAAGTAGATCATATTCTTTTGAAATCAATTCTCATGTTTGAAGTGCAGGATTTGATATCCTCTAAGTTGAATGAAGACCAGGTGATTTTTGAAGTTTTAAGAGGGTCACAGAAGATAGGGATCACTTTAAAATCTAAAAGCTTAAATCTAAACTCTGTTGAAAGTGGAATTTCTAAACGAAATAGCCGGGTGGGATACATTAAAATTCGTCGATATTCATCAGGCGTCTGTAAAGAAGTTGAAAAGCATATTCAAAATTTTCAACAGGATACACCACTCGGTGGACTCATCCTAGATTTAAGAAATAATCCTGGTGGAATTATTACTGAAGCGGGTTGTACGGCCGGACTATTTCTTGGAAAGAATAAACTAGTTTATTCTTTAAAAAATATAATTTCAGGAAAATTGAGTGAACATTCTATTGAAAGTTATATTACTTCAAAAAAAGAAAAATTTGAGGGTACATTAATGGTTTTAGTAAATTCTGAATCGGCGAGTGCTGCGGAAATTCTAGCTGGAGCACTTCAAGACTATAAAAGAGCTCAAATCATTGGAAAGCCAACTTTCGGAAAAGGAAGCTATCAAGAAGGTCAAATATGGTCAGAAAATGATAACATGCTTTTTTTTAAAACCGGAGGACTTTACTTTTTACCATCAGGAAAATCTCCACAGAAAATTGGAATCCAACCAGATATTTTTTTATCTTCAGCTTCTGGGAAAATGCTGACAAAAGTCAGTGTTGAGCCTCGGGGGGAATCTCAGTATTGGAGTGCCTTAGATAATAATTTAAAGGCAGATCCGAATTTGATGAAAATGATATTAAGAGAGCTTCATGACGTTTCAAAATTAAATGAAAATAAAGTAGGAATTTCTAATTCAACAGAATTTGTTTATAAAAATAATGAGTGTCTTTCTTATGCCTCAAGAGAAGCAAATAATGAAAATCCGAATGAAAACGTAGCTGTTCTTGCAGAAAGAGCCGAGACCTTATTTCAATGTTTTATGATATCCAAACAAGAAGGGGGCCTGTATGGTTCTAAAAACTAAACACTTTGACTATCATTTTATACCAGCCAAGCGAAAATCTGAACATTTGATGATTGTACTTCATGGTCGTGGAGATAGTCTGGATCCTTTTAAGAAGTTTGACAGTGAACTTAAAATAGAAAATGTAAATTATCTTTTGTTGAATGCGCCTAGAAAGTACTTAGATGGATTTTCTTGGTATGGCGAACCACCTCATATAAAGCAAGGAGTTTTGAAAATTCGAAATAAGATTTTTGATATACTCAAGGAACTTGAGAGTTTGGGTTGGAAATCAGAAAATATATTTTTATTTGGATTTTCTCAAGGGTGTTTGGTGAGTGCTGATATAGCCATGCACTATCCTCGTCGATTGGGAGGGGTTGTTGGAGTGAGCGGATATTTTTGCTTTTTTCCTAGGTGGAAAAGGTCTTTAATTAAGCCTGTAAATGAGACGCCCTGGTTGATGCTTCATGGAACTAGGGATGATATTTTGCCAATTCAAGATACAAAATTTGGAGTCGATCAACTTAAAAAAAATGGATTAAATATCGATTGGGTTGAGTTTGACAAAGATCATTCATTGATCGAAGAAGAGTATCCCATCATCAAACGTTGGGTTCAGAATCAGATGTCTTCGCTGTGATTTAATATAATTTGGTGAAGTTTTGTAGCGTCTGGGCTTAGATTTTGCGGAGACGCAGATGGATTAAAATAAGTATCAGCGGGTTGAACTTCTGGCATAAATAAATATTGTTGTATTAAGAAATCAATAGATTCTTGTGCAGACTCTAAGTTGTTTGTTGAGTTCGCTGTTTTCCAAAAACTATCAACAACTTCTATTAAGGCATTGCCTGTAATTCTCGATTGAGAATTCAAACGTGCGGATCGATTAAAAAATAGAGTATGTTCTTGCTCTAGAGACTTTTTGTCAGATTCTAATGCAAATTGAATTGTCTTTTTATAGATATTGAAGAGTTTTATAAAATAATTAAAATGTTGCTGGACTTTTTTTCGACCCAATTTTTTACCCTGTTGAGTGAGTCCAAACCTTAAAACATCCTTAGGATCTAATGGGGCATTTTCCTTTATCAAAGAGTTAAAGCGGAGTATTAATTTTCTCATGTTGTAGAGTGGGAAAATATTAATACCATCAGCAATTTTTTTATAATGTTGATGGGTTTTAGAAGTTTCTAAAAAACTATAGATCCTGAAAAGAGCGTTCACCAATTGTTTATGCTTCTGTAAATGTATACGTTGTTGATTCGTAAAGCCAAATCGATATAAAAATCGATCCATTCTGGATTTTGAAAATTCGGATCGAAATATCTTTAACGCTGAATGGTTTTTAAACTGATTTATTTTTTTCTTTTCGCCTGTTTTTATATAGTCAAACATTTGGGCAAAGACTTGTACGATCAATTGAGCTTTTGCTTTTTGTTGAGTGAGTGTTGTTGAAAATCTTTCGATATCATCGTATCTGTATTTATCATGACAGACACCAAATTGACGGATGCTTCCATAATCAATAATTCCAGCATCTGCTAAAACATTGTCCCCATCCCAATCCAACCAAGCAAAAATATAATCCGTTTCAAGTTGAGCTGAAAACTGGGCAAAGGATTTTGAAATGAATTCTAAAGACTGATCATACATATTTTTATCTTTTTGGAGTTTCCATCTTTTGTTTTTTAATTGTCTTTCAATAAAATAATCAGTTCCCCGTTTTAATTCACTTCTTCGGTTTTGTTTTAAATATAAAAATAAATGTGCCGGTCTTAATAGATTCAAAGAGGCGCGGACTCCGATGCCATGACCATTACCAAGACTTACAACGCACAGAACTCTTTCTGTGGGGATTCCTTGAAGATGCATAACTTCAGCAAAAACTGCTGCGCCCAAAAGTTCATCAATTTCAGCAAGTCCACAGCCATAACCAAATTCACCAGCACCTGTTCGGAGTGGTTTTTGAGCTGCAACGGCGCCCGGGGAAAGTGATGTAACGCCAGTTCCACGGCTTGAAACATCCCAGGTCTTACCATTAAAAGTTACAACCCCATTCCAAATGCCTCGTCCATCACCGCTGGTTTTCCCTTTTTTATTTTGATGTTGCAGTTGAAGATAGCGAGTCGCCATATATTTATTTTTCTTAATCGTGTGTGCCGGAAACCTTTTTTTGGTCAGTTCGTCATATTCATTGATAATCTGAAGTGAAAAAGTATTGAGTAATTTTTGTTCAAGATCTGGAGTCATTTTATTTGTGTGAGTCGAGTCAATGAGGCCCATTTCTTTTGCTAAAGAGTAGTTAAAGTAAACAACTTTTCCTTTGTTAAGTTCGCGAACAGGATAAAGTATACAGCCTTCGGGGAGGGTTTTTGCCCAGGGGTGTTGGCCATCCAGTTGGTCAAAACTGGAATATTTTTGATTAAAAGTAAATTGACTTGCCTTAACTGTCATCGTCTAAAGCATCGGTAGGAATTAATAAAACTTTAAAGATGTTCTATTTTATATCCCTAAGTCCAGACCAAATTATATGGTCTGCGAGATTTATAGATCAGTAATGTTTATACAAGCCCAACCGCCCAGGGGGGTTTTAAAGTTGGTAAGTTGCCCCTGATAGAGGCGGCCCATGACCAATTGGACCTGGTCTTCATAAGCATAAAATCGAAGATCGTACTTAAATTCTTGATCCCCATGCATTTGCCTTCCAGGGGGAGAGAACTCTTGGGCTAAAGTGTTTTCGAGGGCAAGATGTTGAAATTTAATCGAGCTAATGCCATTCCCAGAATAAGCTGATTTTGAACCATAGGAATTCATAGGCTTGAAAAAAAACTTCTTACGTTGTGCCCAAAGTTCTTCTTGAGTGGTTGGATTTAATGGAATTGTTTTAGGTATAGATTTATGGAGTAGATTTTTATCAAATTCACTCAGTGAAAGAAGATTGAGGAAGTCAGGGTTGGACC